>NZ_FXWU01000002.1:0-199300 GCF_900184205.1 Pseudomonas sp. LAIL14HWK12:I10
ATATAACACCCAAGCAATTTGCTAGCGCGAATTGCGGTGGTGAAGACGAAACAACCGAAAGTTCGTAACCACAAAATCGCATATCCGAATTCGCTGGGCTGTCCATATGGACATTCTGGCTACAGAATTTCTTGACGACCATAGAGCATTGGAACCACCTGATCCCATCCCGAACTCAGTAGTGAAACGATGCATCGCCGATGGTAGTGTGGGGTTTCCCCATGTGAGAGTAGGTCATCGTCAAGATTCATTTCGCAAAACCCCTATCTGCGCGAGCAGGTAGGGGTTTTGTCTTTCTGCTGTTTATAACCGCAGATCCGCTGTCTCCAGGCAAAGATGTTTTGTCCGTCCTGTACCTCTTCAAACGCGCTCAAGGGTGCGACAATTAATCCTGTTCGCGCACGTGACTTTGCCCTGCCTAACCTGCGTCAAGACTTAGGTTCGGGGCACCCTCGCGCCCGAATAGAGCGATGCCAGCGTGCCGTGCTGCGCATTTATGGACTTTCACCGTCCTATCACTTGAGGTAGAGAGCAAGATGGCTAAGGCCGCCGATGTCGTTGTGCAATGCCTGGAAAATGAAGGTGTCGAGTATGTGTTCGGCATCCCTGGTGAGGAAAACCTCGACCTGCTGGAATCCCTGCGCAAGTCGAAGATCAAACTGGTCCTGACCCGCCACGAACAATCTGCGGGCTTCATGGCCGCCACCTATGGCCGCCTGACCGGCAAGACCGGCGTCAGCCTGTCGACCCTCGGCCCTGGCGCGACCAACCTGGTCACCGCCAGTGCATACGCCTACCTCGGCGGTATGCCGATGATGATGATCACCGGCCAAAAGCCGATCAAGAAGTCCAAACAGGGCCGCTTCCAGATCATCGATGTGTGCGGCATGATGGCCCCCATCACCAAGTACACCCATCAGTTCGCCTCGGCCGACAACATTCCTTCGCGCATGCGTGAAGCGTTCCGTCTGGCTGAAGAAGAAAAACCAGGCGCCGTGCACCTGGAACTGCCGGAAGACATCGCTGCCGAGCAGACCGATGCCATGCCGATCCCGCGCAGCCTGCACCGCCGCCCGCTGGCCGAGCACGTGGCCATCGAAGCCGCCATCGAAAAACTGCGCACCGCTCGCAGCCCGATCCTGGTGATCGGTGCCGGCGCCAACCGCAAGATGACCGCCAAGGTCCTCAAGCAGCTGATCGACAAGACCGGCATTCCGTTTGTTACCACCCAGTTGGGCAAGGGTGTGGTCGACGAGCGCAGCCCGCGCTTCCTGGGCAACGCCGCGCTGTCGTCCGGTGACTTCGTCCACCGCGCAATCGAAGCGGCCGACCTGATCATCAACATCGGCCACGATGTGATCGAGAAGCCGCCGTTCTTCATGGTCCGTGGCGGCACCGAAGTCATCCACATCAGCTTCCGCTCCGCCGAAGTCGATGCCGTGTACTTCCCGCAGGTCGAAGTGATCGGCGACATCGCCAACGCCGTCTGGCAAATCGCTGAAGGCCTGGGCGACACTTCGCACTGGGACTTCACCCGCCTCATGGCCATCCGTGAAGCCAACGAAGCGCAAATCGCCGAAGGCGCCGACGACGACCGCTTCCCGGTCTACCCGCAGCGCCTGGTCGCTGACATCCGTCGCGTGCTGCCGTCTGAAGGTATCGTTGCCCTCGACAACGGCATCTACAAGATCTGGTTCGCCCGTAACTACAAGGCCCACAAGCCGAACACCGTGCTGCTCGACAACGCCCTGGCGACCATGGGCGCCGGCCTGCCGTCGGCGATGGCAGCGCACCTGGTGTACCCGGACCGCCCGGTAATCTCGGTATGTGGCGACGGCGGCTTCATGATGAACAGCCAAGAGCTGGAAACCGCAGTTCGTCTGGGCATGCACGTCACCGTGGTGATCTTGCGTGATGACGGCTACGGTATGATCCGCTGGAAGCAGGCCAACATGGGCTTCACCGATTTTGGCCTGGACTACGGCAACCCGGACTTCGTCAAATACGCCGAAGCCTACGGTGCCAATGGCCACCGCGTGGAAAGCGCCGAAGGCTTGCTGCCGCTGCTCGAGCATTGCATCAACACCCCTGGCGTACACGTGATCGACTGCCCGGTCGACTACAGCGAGAACGACCGCATCCTCAACAGCGAGCTGCGTGAGCGCGCGCTGGCGGTATAAGGCTTAACGGCCTATTCGCGGGGCAAGCCCGCTCCCACAAGTACTGCACAGTTCCTGAGGACTGTGCTTACCTTGGGAGTAGGCACGCCCCCGCGAATGCTTTGCGCCAGACACCAAGTGGTATTAAATAAACACCGCGCCTGTAACTCTACGATTCTCCATTCTCAGGTTCCCCAACCCTTGGCGAACACGAGAACATGACGATCGGATCGACTCACAACCACCCCGCACACTTGGCCGTTGAGCCGTCATCCCCAGCCCAGCCATGGGCTGCACGCTACCCCAATCCACCCGATCTCTGTTTTGATTACCGCCGGTTGCTCGAGCAAGCGGGAGGTATAGCCCGTGCTACTCAGCCGCATCACCGAATATGCATTATCGGTGCTGGTGTAACGGGGTTGACCGCCGCACGGGAGCTGTTGCGTTGCGGTTTTACCCATATCACCCTGATTGAGCAATCGAAGCGTGTGGGCGGGCGTCATTTGACTGTGGTGAACACGCTTGGGGATCACAAGCACCCCACCACCCCATTCGAAATGGGGGCTATGCGTATGCCGTTGTTCAATAGGACAGGAGAGCCACCCAAGGACGGTCGCTCGCTTATGGCCTATTACGCCAGTTTGTTCGAGCTGCGCCTGACTGACTTTCCCAATCCCGGTACGCCCTGGGTGAATGCCACCGGTATTTATCTGCGAGAGGGTCAGCTGGATGGGAAGGGGGATCCAACGCTGCTGATTTGGCTTAACCCGGAGGGAGACACACCACCTCCCACCCTCACGCTGCAGAATGTCTACAACAAATGGCGGCGCTTTGCGGAGCATTTCGCCGAGCGGGTCGCTGCTCATTATGGGACGGGGGGTTGGGAGGCGATGTGGTCGGCAATCGTCGAACGTTATCACCGCTTGTCTTTCCGGGACCTGGTGCAGTTGCCTGCCCTTGACGCCTGGAGCGCTGAAAACCCCGGAGACTTCGGCGGGTTGGGGATGAACAGCGATGAGTCGGCAATTTTCTATGCAATCGGCATTGGAGATGGCAGCTGGGGCGCATTCTATGACGTCTGCTGCTTGTACCCGCTGCGTACTGCGATCTTTGGCTTCAGCAGCCATTTGCAGTTGGTGCATGGGCGTGTTGATGAGGGCGGCATACCCTACGTCGCACCGTATTTGGGAGCGGGCCAGTTACCCGATAGCAAAGGGCTCATGTTTCAGGCGCCTGCCTATTTGGGCCTTGCGGCGATGGATGATTGTCTGCTGTTCATGGACGTTGGGATGCAAGGCACATCGCTCTATGATCACTTCATTCAACGAGACGACGGTCTGCTGACCGACAGTTCAGTCTGTGCATTGCACAAGCGGTCTGATGGGCGTGTCCGGGTGGAGTATCGCTGGCAGCACAGTGACCCGGCACATAGCCAGGTTTTGCACGAGGATTTCGACAGCGTAATCCTCACCACGCCTTCATGGCTGATTGAAACCCAGATACAGATCAATGGCTTCAATCGAGAGATTCTGCCGCAACGGATCATCGATGCCTGGAAGCATGCCCACTGGGAAACCAGTTGCAAGGTCTATGCACCACTCAAAAAAAGCTTTCTCGACCGCAAAGTGGCCATCCCTCAAATCCTCGTCACTGACAGCTTCGTGCACGATGTTTATGCCTACCGCTACAACGACAGCTACTCCGATGACTGCATTCTGCTCAGTTATACCTGGGAAGATGACGCCACTAAATTGGGGGCGATATCAGATCAGGCGTTGGGCAACAAATGCATCCAGGAACTCGACCGGATTCTGATGCGCTGTACCAATATGGGGGAAGCCATATCGCCTTACATCGATACTCGAAACATCCGCATACAGCGCTGGATGACAGATAGAAATGCTCTCGGCTGCGCAAAGCTGTACAGGGCAGGTACCTATTACGACGCAGTCAGCCTGATGAAATACAACCGCGACCTCAGCGCTGCCTCCGGACTCTATCTGGCGGGAGAGTCCTTCTCTGTTGACGCGGGTTGGACCGAGCCGTGCCTGCGCACTGCAATCGATACCGTGATCAACCTCTGCAATCGCACGAAAGCCACGTTCAATGGTGGCTTCACCTTGGATCATTACCCGCATTATCAAGTGCGGTAATCAGGGCGTCGGCAATCAATATGTAGGACCCTTCCCTCAAAAATTCTTCCTTTTCCTTACGATCTTGTGGGAGCGTCCTGACTGTCGCTCCCAGGCCCAACCCCGCTTTACTGGCGCCCTTCCACAACAAACATAAAAGGAAGCCGCCATGTCTGAACACTGCACCCCTGTCAGCCCCGTGCGCATTGCAGTCATCCAGTATGACCCTCAAGTGGGGGTCGAGCACGGTGATAGCAATGTGAGCAGGGGCCTGGCATTGGCCCGGCGCGCCGTGCGCGAAGGTGCCAACCTGATTGTCCTGCCAGAGCTTGCCAACTCCGGTTATACGTTCCACTCGCGGGCAGAAGCCTATGCCCATGCGCAGGCCCTGCACGACGGGCGCAGCGTCCAAGCCTGGGCGGACTTTGCGCGGGATCATCACATCTATCTGGCGGCGGGGTTCGCCGAACGGGATGGGATGAAGCTGTATGACAGCGCCGTACTTTTCGGCCCGGAAGGAATGCTTGGGCACTACCGCAAAGCGCACTTATGGAACCAGGAGAAGCTGTGGTTCACGCCCGGTAACCTCGGGTTCCCGGTGTTCGAAACCCCCATTGGGCGTATCGGCCTGCTGATCTGCTGGGATATCTGGTTCCCCGAAGTCCCCCGGCTGATGGCTGCACAAGGCGCCGACATCCTCTGCAGCCTCAACAACTGGGTGTGGACGCCGCCGCCGCTGTTCGATGAGGCCGGGCGCTGCATGGCTTCTTACCTGACCATGACCGCAGCGCACGTCAACAACGTCTATATCGCCGCTGCTAACCGAATTGGCAGCGAGCGTGGCGGTCGTTTTCTGGGCTGTTCGCTGATTGCCGGCACCAACGGCTGGCCGATCGGAGAAGTGGCAAGCGCGGAAGAGGAAAGCATCCTCTATGCCGATGTGGACCTCAGTGCGGCTCGGTCTGCGCCGATCTGGAACAGCCTCAATGATCTGCCGCGAGATCGGCGTACCGATCTTTATGACCACACCCTCGGTTATCGCCTGCATGCCCCGATGCCGCGCTGAGGAGGCAGAACATGAACGAGATAAGCATCCCGAACAGGCAAAGGCCACCGCTGGTGATATTGGCCTGCCTGACCGTATTGCTGATGGTTAGCCTGGTTTTCGGCCAATGGCCGGACTACGCACAGCTCACCGCCACCCTTGATCAACCCTTGAGCCGTTTGCGCTGGATAGTCGGCGACATCAGCGAAGTCGCTTTCTACAAGCACGAGTTGCCGGCTTTGGGCCTGCTGCTGGGGGCCTGTCTGGCGCATTGGGCCGGTCTTCGTGGCTACCGCTGGCAAGGCTTTGCCATTTGTTATGGCACTGGGCTGTGGCCGTGGGTGTTCACCAGCTCGCTGCTCGGCCTGTTGCTCAGCCACGTCTTGTGGGGGTGGACGCTGGCTGGGGGAGGGTGGCAACCGACCTTCGTCGCTTTCGTGTCGCTGCCGGCTGCCATGGTATTGCTGTTTGGCGGAGGCTGGCAGGTGACGATTACCGGGGCGCTACTCGGTGCGCTGCTGGTAACGCCTGCCAGCCTGCTCCTGGTCAATTACCTGTGCATTCCTTTGCAGCTGCCGGTGGTCATCGGCAACGTTGGCGGCATGGCCGTGGCGAGCGTAGTGGCTTTCCTGCTGTGCAAGCGTTTCCCGTCATGGGTGCACCAAGGCAAAAGGCCCGCGGGGTTGCAGCCCGTCACTCGTCAACCTGATTACGGTGTGGTCTGGACCTTTCGACGTGTGTTGGCTGACTTCAGTGAAGCGCCATTTTTCGGCAATGAGCTTGCCAGCCTCGGGTTGTTGCTGGGCCTGCTGTTGGCCTATGTGATTGCGCCTGCTGCACCGGCCTACGGTTCGCAACTGGTCGTGCAGATGGTGGCAGGCCAGGCGCTGGCGTCAATGGTGGGGGTGCTGGTGTGGCGTCGTCAATGGCAGGCGCGTGGCTGGTATCCCACTTACATTCCCATTGTGTCGATCGTTCCGGCTGCCGTGCTGATTCACGGTGGTGACTGGCAGGTTGTGGTAGCCAGCGCGGTGCTGGGTGCGCTGGTAGCGCCGCCATTGGCGGTGGCCATCAGTGGCCGGTTGCCAAGCTATATGCATGGCTACATCGGCAATGTCTTGTCCATGGCCTTCAGTACATTGGCGATCGTGCCGCTGGTGGGGCTGATAGGAGGTGCGGCATGACTGAGTCTTCACAGTTGCCTCGGCTGTCGATCGCCAGCCTGGGCGGCACCGTCAGCATGCAGGTCGATACGGTTGAAGGGGGGGTAACGCCAACGCTCGATTGTGAGAAGCAACTGTCCTTGCTGCCAGCGCTCAGGCAAATGGCGCACCTCGAAGTGGCGACGCTGGGCATGCTGCCCAGCGCCTCGCTCGGGTTTGTGACGCTGCTTGAAGTACTGGCGTGGGCGCGTGGTCAGGTAGCGCGCGGTGCGCAGGCCGTGATGCTCACCCAAGGGACCGATACGCTAGAGGAGACGGCTTACTTCTTCGACCTGCTCTGGCCATTCGATGCCCCCTTGGTGCTGACCGGTGCCATGCGTTCGGCCAGCCAACCGGGCTGTGACGGGCCGGCCAATCTACTGGCGGCCGCGCAAGTGGCGTTAGCCCAGGCCAGCAAGGGGCGTGGCGTGCTGGTTGTGATCAACGACCAGATCCACAGCGCCGCGAAGGTTCGTAAGGTCGCCAGCCTGGCGATGTCCGCTTTTGAGTCGACAGGCAGTGGCCCCGTGGGCGAAGTGGTCGAAGGTGTTGCGCGCTATCACCTCCAGCCTTCACCACGGGAGGTACTGCCACTGCCGCATCGTCTCGATCATCGCGTTGCCCTGTTGGAGGCCTGCCTGGATGCGGACACTGACTTGTTGCAGGCTTTGCCGGCGCTGGGTTACGAGGGGCTGGTGATTGCGGGGTTTGGTGCCGGGCACGTCTCGGGCGCCTGGTCCGAGATGCTGGGCCAGCTCACGCCTGGCTTGCCAGTGATCGTGGCTACCCGCACAGGCAGGGGGCCTACGGCGCTGGCGACCTATGGGTTTGTCGGCGGCGAGATCGACCTGCAGAAAAAAGGGCTGCACATGGCTGGGCAACTTTGCCCGCGCAAGTGCCGAGTCCTGCTCTGGCTGCTGATCGGCTCAGGCAGGCAGGCCCTGCTGCCCACGTGGTTGCCACGCTAGCGAAACTGCCCGCAGCCTCGTCGCTGCGGGCAGCCTTCTGGTGCGTGCTGTGCTAGGGTGCTTGCACTTTTGCTTTTCAGGACAACCCCCATGCTCCCCGCGCTCAGCGAAAAAGAACTCGACCGCCTCGAAGACCTGCTGATCACCTACGGCAACGATTATTCGGTACTCAACCTGGCCGAGCTCAATGGTTTTTTTACCGCCCTGGCCAGTTCCCCCATCACCGTCCACCCCGAACAATGGTTGCCAGCCGTTGCGGGTGGCAAAGTGCCGAAATTCAAGAAGCCCGCGCATGAAGAGGCGTACACGGCGTTGATGTTGCGTTACGCCAGCCAAGTGGCGGACGAACTGGGTGACAACATCGATCAGTTCGAACCGCTGTTCGAGGAAAATGAAACCGACGATGGCGCTGTGATCATCATGGAAGAGTGGTGCTTCGGCTATATGCGCGGTACCCAGGTCGCCAGCTGGGACGCGTTGCCGCCTGAGCAGGATCAACTGCTCAAGGCCATTTCCCTGCATGGGCTGGAGGACAACTTCGAGTTGCTCGATCAAATGCGTGAAGAGGACATTCAAGCCTGTGTGCCTCAGGTGATCGAGGCGGCACGCCAGTTGTTCAAGTTCCATAATCAGCGGCATTGAGCCGAAGATGCAGCCTGTGCACTGCACTGTAAAAGCGGCCTAGCGCCGCTTCTACAAGCATTATTCCGCCACGCGAAATTATGGTTTCCCCCCAGCACTGATTCTGCTGCCAGTCGAATCGGTCCAACATGGCCTCCACCAGCCCATTCCGGCGCTGACCAGGAGCCAAGCCCATGTCGACCAAGATCAAACTCTACAACTTCCCCAAGTCTGGCCACGCACACCGTATCGAGCTGATGCTCTCGTTGCTGAACCTGCCGACCGAGCTGGTTTTCGTCGACCTGGCCAAAGGTGAGCACAAGCAGCCTGCGTTCCTTGCCCTCAACCCGTTCGGGCAGGTGCCGGTCATCGACGACAACGGCACGGTCATCGCCGATTCCAACGCCATCCTGGTGTACCTGGCCAAGAAATACGACAACGGCACCTGGTTGCCCGAGGAGCCCGAAGCCGCAGCGCGCGTGCAGCGCTGGCTGTCGGTCGCCGCAGGCCCACTGGCCTTTGGCCCGGCTGCCGCTCGCCTGGTGACCGTGTTCGGCGCCGCGTTCAACACCGATGAAGTCATCGGCCGTGCCCACACCCTGCTCAAGGTGATCGACGCCGAACTGGCCAAGGCCCCCTTCCTGACAGGCAGTGAGCCCACCATCGCCGACGTTGCCAACTACTCCTACATCGCCCACGCACCAGAGGGCAATGTCTCGCTGGAGCCGTACGCCAACGTGCGCAGCTGGCTGGCACGGATCGAGGCGCTGCCAGGTTTCGTGCCGATGCCGCGTACCGCCACGGGCCTGCAAGCCGGCGATTGAGCTCAACCCCCTTCGAGGAATGCCACCATGCACCAGCTTCCAGGCCATCGCGCGTCACCTTGGCACAGCGGTGAGAAGATCCTGCAGGAAAAGGTCGGTGTGTCGGAGCGCATGGAGGTGTTCGGGCAGAAGGTCATTCGCGACTTCATGCCAGACCAGCATCGCGCGTTCTATCAGCAGTTGCCGTTCATGGTGGCGGGCAGTGTGGATGCCCACGGCAGGCCGTGGGCGACCTTCCTCGAAGGCCCGCAAGGCTTCGTCAGCTCGCCCGACCCACGCCAGTTGCTGATCAACGTGGACCTGAAAGCGGATGACCCCGCCACACCAGGGCTGGCGAGCGGGCAGGCAATTGGGCTGCTGGGCATCGAGTTACATACGCGCCGGCGCAACCGAATCAACGGCCTGATCGGCCAGGCACGTAACGGGCAACTGGAAGTGACGGTAGAGCAGTCGTTCGGCAACTGCCCTCAGTACATCCAGCTGCGCGAGTACACGCGTAGCGATGAGCTGGCAAAAGGGCGCGTCGATGCCACTGCACTGGATGCCCGCGCGGTTGCCATGATCGAAGCGGCCGATACCTTTTTTGTTGCAAGCTACGTCGCGCAAGACGATGGCCCGCGTTCGGTCGATGTGTCCCACCGCGGCGGTCGGCCTGGGTTCGTCAAGGTCGAGGGCAACCGCCTGACCATTCCCGATTACGCCGGCAATTTGCATTTCAACACGCTGGGCAACCTGTTGGTGAACCCGGTGGCAGGGCTGCTGTTCATCGACTTCGCCACCGGCAATGTACTGCAGCTTTGCGGGCATGCCGAAGTGGTACTGGAGAGCCCTGCCATCAATGCGTTCGAGGGCGCCGAGCGGCTGTGGACGCTGGACGTCGAGCACGTGGTATGGCGCCCGGCAGCCGTGTCGCTGCGCTGGGCCTTTAAAGAATACGCACCGACCAGCTTGATGACCGGCACCTGGGCCGAGGCCGGCGAACGCCTGCAACAGCGTGAACGTCAGCGTCAATGGCAGGCGTGGCGGGTGGTGCGCCTAGAGCAGGAGAGCCGTGATATTCGCTCGTTCTACCTGGCGGCAGATGCACCCGTGCAGTTTGCGCCAGGGCAGCATATTCCTGTGCGTATCGCGCTGGGCAGCGATGCCCCGCTGATTCGTACCTACAGCGTTTCCAGCGCCCCGTCGGACGGTTACCTGCGCATCAGCGTCAAGGCCCAGGGCCCGGTATCGCGCTATCTGCATGAGCGCATTGCCGTGGGGGACCTGCTCGATGTGCGCCTGCCCATGGGCAGTTTTACCCTGGATGAGCAAAGCGCACGGCCGATTGTACTGATTGGCGCGGGCGTGGGTATCACGCCATTGATCGCCATGCTACGAGCACAATTGGCCCGGCGTCAGGCGCGGCCTATTCACCTGTTTCACGGTGCGCGAAGCCTGGCGGACTTGCCCTTCCAGCAAGAACTGGCGGCGCTGCGCCAGCAAGCGAGCGAATGGTTGCGTGTGCACCGTTGCCTGAGCCAGCCTGAGGCCGAGGCGGTCAGGGGGCGCGACTACGAGCATGCTGGCCGGCTGGGCATTGAGCAGGTGAAAGCCCAGCTGGCGCTGGATGACTACGATTTCTATGTGTGTGGCCCAGCGAGTTTTACCCAGGACCTGTACGAAGGGCTGCGTGCCGTGCATGTACCCGACGCACGCATCCATGCCGAAGCCTTTGGGCCATCGACGCTCAGGCGGCACACCGATGACGACCAGCCGGTGCTGCAGCAACCTCCGGCTGCCAGCGAACCGGTGCCGGTGTACTTCGCCAGCTCGGCCAAGGAGGCACGCTGGGCGCCGGGCAGCGGTACCTTGCTGGAACTTGCCGAGGCGCGTGGGTTGTCGCCGGATTTCAGCTGCCGGGGTGGTTCATGCGGCACCTGCAAGACCAAGGTGGTGAGTGGGCAGGTGCATTACCCGAACCCGCCTGCCGAGATGCCGGAAAGCGGTACGGCGCTGATCTGCTGTGCCGTGCCGGCTAAAGTGGAGGAGGGCGCGCAGGCCTTGGTGCTGGAACTGTAGTGCTGACTGTTGTGGCCTGCGCACAGGGCAGCGAAAAAACCGCAGATAATCGATAATCCACACCCCCCGACATTCCAGGAGCCGGCATGGATCAGATTCACCTGATGAAGGTGTTCGTAGCAGTCGGCGAGCTGGAAAGCTTCGCCGCTGCCGCCCGCCGGCTGGACATCTCGCCCGCCGCAGTGACCCGTGCCGTCAGTGCCCTGGAAGACCAGTTGGGGGTCAAACTGCTGCTGCGCACCACCCGCAGCGTGCGCCTGACCGAAGCGGGTGGCCGCTACCTGGAAGACACCCGGCATATTCTCGCCAGCATCCACGAGGCCAATGAAGCCGCGGCCGGTATCAACGCCACGCCCAAGGGGGACTTGGCCGTTACCGCGCCGATCCTGTTCGGCAAGAAGTTCGTCATGCCGTGCATCGTTCGTTACCTGCAGCAATACCCCGAGGTCGACGTGTCTGCGTACTTCCTCGACCGGGTGGTGAACATGGTCGAGGAGGGCATGGACGTGGCTGTGCGCATCGGCCCGCTGCCAGACTCCGGCCTGAAGGCGCTGCGGGTGGGCAGGGTGCGGCGCATGCTCTGCGCCTCGCCGGACTACCTGGCGCGCCACGGCGTGCCGCAACACCCATCGGACTTGCCAGGCCATGCGGTGATCGGCACCACCAACTTGTCGCCCCGGGCCGGTTGGCGCTTCGGCGTGACGGATGAGCCGACCCTGGTCCGCATGAAGCCGCGACTGACGGTGACCAGCAATGATGGGGCGATTGCTGCAGCCAGTGGCGGGCTGGGGATCGCACGGTTGCTGTCATACCAAGTGGCAGACGAGATAGCGAACGGGCAGTTGCAGGTCATTCTGGCCGAGTACGAAGAAGCCCCCTGGCCGATCCATGTGCTGCACCGGGAGAGCAAGTACGGGTCCGCCAAAGTCAGGACCTTCATCGACATGCTAGCCCATGCGCTTCGAGCCCAAGGGCTGGATTGAGGTCGTACAACCCCCTGCAATAGCACCCCTGAAGATACACATCCGTTAACAATTTATGTTGTACGACGACCTACGACATGGCAATCTTGCGCCTGAAACAAATTGTCTCAATTAACGCTGCCAGCGTTGAGGCACTCACCCGCACCTCTAAAAATAAGATTCAGGTGACCCATGAAGATCAAAGGCATCCGTTGGTGGATGGTCAGCCTCGTCACGGCTGGGCTCGTCGTCAACTACCTCGCCCGCAATACCCTCTCGGTGGCTGCCCCCACCTTGATGACCGACCTCTCCATCACGACCGAGCAATACGCCAAGATCGTCGCCGCCTGGCAGGTGTGCTACGCCCTTATGCAGCCGATCGCCGGCTGGTTTATCGACTTCATCGGGACCAAGCTCGGTTTTGCCGTGTTCGCCATGGCCTGGTCGGTTGCTTGTGCTGGCGCAGCTTTGGCCACGGGCTGGCAAAGCATGGCCTTCATGCGCGGGCTGTTGGGCATGACCGAAGCAGCTGGCTTGCCTGCCGGGGTCAAGGCCACCACTGAGTGGTTCCCGGCCAAAGAGCGGTCGGTGGCGATCGGCTGGTTCAACATCGGCTCCTCGCTGGGTGCGTTGCTGGCGCCGCCTCTGGTAGTGTGGGCGATCCTGCACAGCGGCTGGCAACTGGCCTTTGTGATGGTCGGGGTGTCCGGCATCGTCTGGACGGTTTTGTGGATGCTGTTCTACAAACACCCTCGCGATCAGAAGCGTTTGAGCAGCGAAGAGCGTGACTACATCCTGTCTGGCCAGGAAGCGCACTTCAAGGAAGAGAAGCGCGAGAAGGGCGCCTGGAAACGCATCTTCAAGACTCGAAACTTCTACGCCATCGCCTCCGCGCGCATCCTCTCGGAGCCGGCCTGGCAAACCTTCAATGCCTGGATCCCGCTGTACCTGATGACCGAGCGGCACATGAACATCAAGGAAGTGGCGATGTTCGCCTGGCTGCCGTTTCTGGCGGCCGACATCGGCTGTGTGCTCGGTGGTTACCTGAGCCCGCTGTTCCACCGTCACTTGAAGGTGTCGTTGTTCACCTCGCGCAAGATGGTGCTGGTGTTCGGTGCCAGCTGCATGATCGGCCCAGCGTGCATTGGCTTGGTTGAAAGCCCATATACCGCGATTTTGCTGCTGTGCATGGGTGGCTTTGCGCACCAGACGCTGTCGGGGGCGCTGTATTCGATTACGTCGGACTCGTTCAGCAAGGACCAGGTGGCCACCGCGACAGGTATGGGCGGGATGTGCGGGTACTTGGGCGCGGCGGTTTTTACCCTGGTGTTCGGCATCCTGGTGACGCAGATCGGCTACAGCCCGCTGTTCGTGGTGCTGGCAGCGTTCGACATCGTTGCGGCGGTGCTGGTGTGGAAGGTTGCGCGTGAGGTACGGGGTGAGCCGGTCGCGCGGCAGGGCGTGGCCACCGGCGAAGTGCTGGTTTAAAGCTTGAGATCGCGGGGCTGCTCTGCAGCCCATCGCCGGCAAGCCAGCTCCCACCCGAACTGTGTAGCCTCCAAGGCAAGCGCCGCACCTGTGGGAGCTGGCTTGCCAGCGATGAGGCCGGAACAAGCACCACAAGACAGTTGCTCCCACCCGAACGGTGTAGCCTCCAAGGCAAGCGCCGCACCTGTGGCAGCTGGCCACACAGCGATGAGGCCGGAACAAGCACCACAAGACAGTTGCTCCCACCCGAACGGTGTAGCCTCCAAGGCTAGCGCCGCACCTGTGGGAGCTGGCTTGCCAGCGATGGGGCGCAAAGCGACCCCTATACAGGCAACCCCCTACAGCGCCCGATACTGCATCTTGAACCCCAAGCTCATCGCCTCACCCAGCTGCAACAACCGCAACCCTGGCCGCCCAGGCAGGTGATGCGCGTTGATCGGGTGGCTGACCGGCTCGAAGCAGAAAAACGCCTTGCCCGGTGGGCAGAACAACAGAAAGTGCTCACACCCACTGGCCGTGCATTCCAGGGCATAGCCTGCGCTGGGCTGTGCGATCACGCAGCTGCCAGGCCAACCACCGAACGCATGATCGACCACCCTGGTCGGCAACCCGCCCGGGGTGTCGAAGCACCAGTCATCAGGCAGCTCAGCCGGGTACGACGGCAGCCGCCCCTCTTCTGCCAGCCACACATGCTGCGCCATAGCGCTTAGCTGGGTGTCCGGATAGCGCGGGAAATAAGGATGCAGCCCCAGCCCATACCAGGTGGCCGTTTCATCCAGGTGGGTCACATGCAAGTCGAGGTTCAGGCAGCCGTCGAGCAGGTGCACATCCAGCGTCGCCCGGTAGGCAAAGGGCAACTGGCTGTCGAGCGTTAGCCGGGCACGGCGTTCACTGTGGTGGTCCACCTGCCAGGCCTGCTGCCAGGCGGTGCCATGAATCGGGTAGGGGTCGTGTGCGGTGTTGGGCGCCAACGCCAGCCAACCCTCGGGGCGCTCGAAACCCCCTTGGGCAATCCGGTTGGACCAAGGCGCCAGTGGGTAGCACGCCAGTTGCCGCGGCGTGCCGCTGGCCAGCGCGTCTTGGTCAGAGTGGCGCAGCAGCGCCTGCCCGGTCGCTTTCACTTCCCAGTTGATCAGGCTGGCGCCCAGGTCCGGCGCCAGGCTCAGGCGGGTCAGGTGGTCTTGCAGGTGCAGTTCGGTGACAGCCATCAGCGGCTCCTTTGAGAATGTTTGCTCAGCTCGCCCGGCGATAGGTCAGCAGCACGATGCCGCACACCACCACGGCACCGCCGATCAGTTGCCAGGTACTCAGGCGCTGATCCAGCAACGCCCAGCCCAGCAGCAAGGTGGCGATCGGTTCGATGTTCATCACCGGCGCGTTCTGCGCCATGTTCAGCCGGGGCACACAGACAAACAGCAGGGTGAAGGCCACGCCATACAGCACCACCAGGCTGGCCAAGGCCGCCCACCCGCCGCTGCTGGCGGGCAGCGACAGCCCGGAAGGCATCACGCCGCTTGCGCCTGCCACCAGCATGCTGGAGAACACGATCAGCAAGGTCAGCAGGCTGCGTACCGGGCCGCGCACGGCGGCCAGTTTGTGATCGGTGATCCACAGCGCGCAGGCGAAGGCGCACGCGGCGCAGAAGGCCAGGCTTACCCCCAGGGCCCAGTGCGGGTTGGCGTCGGCGCTGTCGGCCAGCCGTGCCGGCACATCCAGCGCCAGCACCAGGCCGCAGAGGATCAGGCCCATGAACAGCACGGTGCGGCCAGTCGGGCGTGCACCGCCCAACGCCCACGTGAGCAGCGCCAGCAACATCGGGAAGGTATTGCCCACCAGTAGCGCGAGTGCCACCGGGATGCGCGCCACCGCCGAATACAGGCACAGGCTCTGTGTGGCGATCAGCAGGCCAAGCAGTAATTGCCAGCGCCGTGTGCCGGTCGGCAGGCCCACGGCCTGGCGTTGCCACAGCAGCAGGCAGGCCAGGACCAGAAAGGTGATGCCGGAGCGGCAGAGGATCGCCAGCAGCACCCCGGTGCCATCATCGAAGGCGATGCGTGCGGCAACGTGGTTGGCAGCGAACGAGCAGGCCAGCAGCGCCAGTAGCGCCAGTGCCAGCTTGCGAGGAAAGAGGGGAGTGGCAGAGGAGGGAACAGCCATGTGCAGGATCCATTTGCAAAAGAGGATGGGGCCGCAAGCGGCCCCATTTGGCTTTACAGCACCACGCTGGGCAGCCAGAGCGAGATGGCAGGGATGTAGGTCACGGCCATCAATACCAGGAACAACGCCAGGTAGAAGGGCAGCAGCGCCTTCACCGTCGACTCGATGCTCACCTTGCCGACGGCCGAACCGACGAACAGCACCGCGCCCACCGGCGGTGTGATCAGGCCGATACCCAGGTTCACCAACATGATCATGCCGAAGTGCACCGGGTCTACGCCGATGCCCGTGATCACCGGCAGCAGGATCGGCGTCAGGATCAGGATCAGCGGCGCCATGTCCATCACCGTGCCCAACAGCAGCAGCATGAAGTTGATACACATGAGGATCACGTAGCGATTATCCGACAGGGTCAGGAACGCCGTGGTGATCTTCGAGGGGATCTGCATCAGCGTCATCACGTAGCCAAAGCTTGCGGCAAAGCCGATCAGGATCATCACGATCGAGATGGTGCGTACCGTGCGGTGCATCAGCTTGGGCAGGTCACGCCACTTGTAGTCGCGGTAGATGAACATGGTCACGAAGAACGACCAGACCACGGCCACGGCGGCCGACTCGGTCGCGGTGAATACGCCCGACAGGATACCGCCGAGGATGATGACCATCGCCATCAGCCCCCACAGCGCCTCGCCCGCGATTTTCAGCGCTTGGCGCAGCGGGATCACTTCGCCTTTGGGGTAGTTGCGCTTTTTCGCGAAGATCAGGCACAGGCCCATCATCACCGCGCTCAGCAACAGCCCAGGCATCACCCCGGCCATGAACAGCGAGGCAATCGACACCGTGCCCCCCGCAGCCAGCGAGTAAAGCACCGAGTTGTGGCTGGGCGGGGTCAGCAGCGCTTGTACCGAGCCACTGACGGTCACGGCGGTGGAGAATTCACGCGGGTAGCCTTTGCGCTCCATCTCCGGGATCAGCACCGAGCCCACCGACGCGGTGTCGGCCACCGACGAGCCGGAAATCGCGCCAAAGAACGTCGAGGCCATGATGTTGACCAGCGACAACCCGCCCCGCACGAAGCCCACCAGTACCCCGGCGAACGCCACCAGCCGCCTGGACATGCCGCCCTCGGCCATGATCGCGCCAGCCAGTACGAAAAACGGAATCGCCAGCAGCGAAAACTTGTTAACCCCACTGGCCACCTGGATCATCATCGCCTGCAGCGGGATATCGATCCACCAAGCGCCGATCAGCGCAGACAGGCCCAAGGCGTAAGCCACCGGCATGCCGATCAGGATCAACGCGATGAAACTGCCCAACAGAATGAACGCATCCATTTACGCAGCTCCTTCGCTTTCTTCAGCCAGGTCGAAACGCACCACCTTGCGGTTGCTTTGGTCGCCCAGCAGGAGTTTTTCCACGACAAAGATCAGCGTCAGCACGCCCCCCACCGGGATCGGCGCGTAAGTCATGCCCACGCGTATGCCTGGCAGCGAGGCCAGCGACTGGTTCCAGGTGGTGATGCACAGCTTGGTGCCGTAATAGGTCATGAACACGCACACCACGATCATCAGCAGTTGCACCAGCAGTGAAGCCAGCTGGCGCTGCAGGGCGGGCAGGCGGTCGGTGATCATCGCCACCGCCATGTGCGCGCCCGCCCGGTAGCTGGCGGCGGCGCCGACGAAAGTGAACACCACCATCAGCAGGATCGCGACCGGCTCAGGCCAGCTGGAACCGGTGCCCAGCACGTAGCGGGCGAAGATGCCCCACGGAATGATCAGCGTCATGGCCAGGATCGACAGGCCCGCAATCCAGATGCAGCCGCGGTACAGCGTGTCGTTCACGCTCAGGAAAAGCGATTTCATAGGCATCACCAAAGCGACAGGGCGGCGGCCGCCGCACTGTCGAGGTCGTCTTGGAAGGGGCCGGTATTACTGGACGGCGTCGATACGCTTCATCAGGTCCGCGTACGGTGCACCGTACTTCTCGCGGACCGATGCAGTGGCGTCGAAGAACGGCTTTTTGTCGACGGTGATGAACTCGACACCGGCCGCCTTCAGCTTCTCTTCGCTGGCCGCAGATTTGGCGTCCCACAGCGCACGCTCTTCCATCTGCGCTTCACGCGCGACCTTCTTCACCAGTGCCTGTTGGTCTGCGGTGAGCTTGTTCCAGGTGGTCTTGGACATCACCACCGGTTCCGGCAGGATCAGGTGGCCAGTGAGGGTGTAGTACTTGGCGCTCTGGAAGTGGTTGTGCTCGAGCAGCGTCGGCGGGTTGTTCTCGGCGCCGTCGATCACGCCGGTCTGCAGGGCGCTGAAGATTTCGCCAGTGTCCATGGCAATGCCGTTGCCGCCCATGGCGTTCATCATGTCGATGAACAGTGGGTTGCCCTGCACGCGGATCTTCATGCCCTTGAGGTCTTCAAGGCTGCGCACCGGTTTTTTCGTGTAGATGCTGCGCGAGCCGCCATCCATCCAGGCCAGGGCCACCAAGTTGAATTCGGAGTTGGTGATCTTGTCGAGGATCTCCTGGCCGATGTCGCCGTCGATGATCTTGCGCATGTGTTCATGGTCACGGAACACGAACGGCATGTTGAACACGTTCACGTCCGGCACCACCGGGCCGACGATCCCCAGGCTGACGCGGGTCATTTGCACGGCACCAATCTGTGCCTGCTCGATCACTTCCTTCTCGGAGCCGAGCACCCCACCGGGGAACATCTTGAAGGTGATCTCGCCATTGCTGGCGGCTTCGAGCTTTTTGCCCATGTTCTGTTCGGCGACCACGGTCGGGTAGCCGGCCGGGTGAATCTCGGCGAACTTGATGTCCAGCGCGGAGGCCGGCATCGACAGGCTGAAGGCGAAGGGGAGTACGGCAAGGAGCAGCTTGCGTTTGAAGGTCATGGTGAAACTCCGTGGTTTTTATTATCCGGTTTCGTGTGTGCAAGTGTGTGGCAGAGCGGGTGTTCAGCCCCGGTAGGCAGGCTCCTCCAGGCCTTTGACGCCGAGTTCGAAGGCAAATACCCCACCGGCCAGCGGCTGGTCGGCGAGGTCAATGCCCGCAGGGCGGATCGACGTGACGAACAGGGTGTCCAGGTTGGCGCCACCAAAGGCGCACATGGCCGGTTTTTTCACCGGTACATTGAGCGAGCGGTCCAGGCGGCCATCGGGGGTGAAGCGGTGGATCTGGCCGGCGTCGTTGCCGCAGATCCAGTAGCAGCCGTCCTGGTCGATGGCGGCGCCGTCGGGGCGGCCAGGGTAGGCATGCATGTCGACGAACAACCGCTTGTTGTGGGGCGTACCGCTGTCGATGTCGTAGTCGAATACCCAGATTTTCTGCACGTTGGGGTGCGAGTCCGACAGGTACATGCGCGTGCCGTCGGGGCTGAAGGCCAGGCCATTGGGCACGATCATGCCGTCCTGCTGCAGGTGCAGGTGCCCTTCGCCGTCATGCCGGTACAGCGCCCCGACATGGGCGCCCTGCGGCATGTCCATCAACATGGTGCCGGCCCAGAAGCGGCCCTGGCGGTCGCAGCGCCCATCGTTGAAGCGCATGCCGCCTTGGGCATGTTCGACGGTGCTGAGCAGGCGGCTGTCGAGGCTGCCGTCGGCCTTGGGTTCGAGGTGGAAGATGCCGCTTTCCATCCCCGCGACCCACCCGTGTTCGGTGCGGGCGATGCAGGCGAGCATTTCGTCACCTTGCCACGCCTGCTGGGCCCCATCGGGCTGCCAGCGGTGCAGTGTGCGGGCAGGGATGTCGACCCAGTACAGGGCCTGTTCGGTAGGGTGCCACACAGGGCTTTCGCCGGTACCGTTGCGGGCGTCGACGATCAGTTCGCAGTTCATGGCCGTGCCTCCTGGCGCGTGGGGGTCAGTTGAACGGTCCGGCCACGGCGAAAGCGCCGCCTTGATAGACCATGCTCGGGTCATCGGCGGCGGGCGCCGGTTGGGCCTCGACGGCCTCGCGGAAGACCTCGGAGGTGTCTTTAGGCGCATAGCCCAGGTGCGCGGCATGGCGGTTGTCCCACCACACGGTGCGGTTGTCGGAGGCGCCATAGACGATGGTGTGGCCGACGTTGGGCGTGAACAGCCCGCGCTCGATCAGCTGGACCAGGTCGTCGTAGCTCAGCCAGGTGCAGAGCATCCGCGGGTTCTGCGGTTGCGGGAACGACGAGCCGATACGAATGCTCACGGTCTCGATGCCATAGCGATCGAAGTAGAAGCTGGCGACATCTTCGCCATAGCATTTGGACAGGCCGTAGTAGCTGTCGGGGCGACGCGGGGAGTGGGCGTCGATGCGCTCGTCCTGGCGGTAGAAGCCGATGGTGTGGTTGGAGCTGGCGAAGATGATGCGCTTGACGCCATGCTTGCGCGCCGCCTCGTAGACGTGGAACACGCCGCAGATGTTGGGGCCGAGGATGTCTTCGAAGGAATGCTCGGTGGACACGCCACCGAAGTGGATGATGGCGTCTACGCCTTCGACCAGGGCGTGGACCGCTGCCTTGTCGGCGAGGTCGCAAGCCACCACCTCTTCATGCGGGCCCGCGGCAGGTGCCATCGGGCTGATGTCGGAAAGGCGCAGGACCTCGGCGTAGCCTTGCAGGCGTTCGCGAAGGACCTTGCCCAGGCCGCCTGCGGCTCCGGTGAGCAGCAGGCGATTGAGGGGAGTTGGGGTCATGGCCGGCTCGTTGTTAGTTGTTGTAGGTTGTCGTATGACTATGTGAATTATTGGCAGTGGGGTTGGCTGTTGTCAATGAGCCGTGTGTGGGTTTTACCGGCTTACGCAATCCATTGTAGGAGCGGCCTTGTGTCGCGAAAGGGCTGCGCAGCGGCCCCAAACCTGCGCAGCCCTTACCATTACTGGGGCCGCTGCGCGCCCCTTTCGCGACACAAGGCCGCTCCTACACGGAGCGCGCTAGCCTCTTGTTACAACAGCGACAACGGATAGTTGAAGATCAACCGGTTCTCATCAAACTCGTTGTTGCTGTAATCCCGGCGAATGCTCGAGTTCCGCCACTTCACACTCAAATCCTTGAACGCCCCGCTCTGGATCACATACGCAAGCTCCGTTTCCCGCACCCACTCCTTGCCATCGGTAACCGCACCGGTGTGCACATCCTGCCCGCTGATATAGCGGTTCATCAGCGTCAAACCCGGCACCCCGACGGTGACGAAGTTGAAGTCATGCCGCACCTGCCACGAGCGTTCGTTGGCATTGTCGAAACTGGAGTTGTAGCTATCGTTGGCCAGCGTCCCGCCGCTGGTGCCATTGACCCGCATCCAGGTATCGCCATCGACTTTTTGCAGCCCAACCCAGAAGGTGTTGCCGCCATACTTGGCCGAGAACATCCCCGAGTAGGTCTTGTTGTCCAGCTGCCCGGCACGCTCGGAGCCGTCTTCATCGCCATGGAAGTAGCCCAGGTTGGCGCCCAGGGTCCAGTCACCCACTGGCTGGCTGTGGCTCAGTTGCAGGTATTGCTGCTGGTAGACGTCCTTGAGCACCGCATTCCACAGCCCGACCAGCGTGCGGTCCTGGTTGAACTTGTATTCGCCGCCGACGAAGTTGAAGCGGTCGGAAAGCGCCCCGCCATAGCTCATGTCTTCCATGCTCGCGTCATTGCGAGGGCTGTTGCCACGGAACTGCCCGCCATACAGCGTCAGCCCGGCGATCTCGTTGGAGGTGACCTGCCCCCCGCGGAACGTCTGCGGCAGCGAACGGCCGTCGTCGGAACGCAGGATCGGCAGCACCGGCATCCATTCGCCGATCTTAAGCTCGGTCTTCGAGATCCGCGCCTTGCCCGCCACCGCCAGGCGCCCAAAGTCATCGGCTGGGCGCCCATCGTCGTGGCGCGGCAACAGCCCGGTGCCGTAGGTGCCGCCACCGCCATCAAGCTTCACCGACCACATGCCCAGCACATCCACACCGAACCCCACCGGCCCCTCGGTAAAGCCCGAGCGGGCATCGAGGATGAAGCTCTGCGTCCATTCCTCGGCCTTGCTTTGCGGGTTGCTGGGGTTGGTGAAGTTGCGGTTGATGTAGAAGTTGCGCAGGCCGAGCGTGGCCTTGGCATCCTCGACAAAGCCCGCTGCCAGCGTGGTACCCGGCAGGCTGCCGAGCATGCCGACGCCGAGCAGGGCAAAGGGAAGGGTTTGGCAGATTCTCATTATTGTTGTGCTCCACAAAAGGGTGTGGCGGCCCGTCCACCGTGCACGCGCAAGCGGCCAGCGGTAGGGGCGGGTAGGTAACGGGCCGGTCACGGCCAGGGAGGGTGAAACGGGCTTACGGCCCTAGGTGGCCGCAGGTGACGAAATCGGGAAAGGTGCAACGCGGGGGTATAACGCGATTGAAGTCGACATGGCGATCGTCCACGGATTGTTGTTTTTGTTATGCGTTGTCGTACAACTGTGGCGATTTTTATCAAGTGGTGGTGGGGATGTCAACGCTTTGTGGTGTGATGAGGGTGAGATGTTGTCGCGGCATTCTGGGTGGTATGAAGGGTGGTGGGCTCTATACCGGGGGCCAGGGGTTCGTGTGGAGATACGATGACTGAGTCTGTGTAGGGTAGGGGGCTTTGATTTTCTCTAACCTACATGACGATCAAGATCATGTCTGCGTATCTTAATTTAATTCCATTATTTTGTTGCTAAACTGATTATTTTATCAATAAGACACAAAATATTGTGATTATTGAGATTGATCGCTGGCAGGGCCTGCTACTACTATCTTGTGTGTTAAGTGGATTTCATGGAGTTATTACTCGCTATGCTGGATTTAAGCTTTAGTAAGCCGAGCGAAGTGGTGAAGCGCATTTGCGAACGTTTGCGCACCGAGCGGCTAGCGCAGCAGATGACGCAGGGCGATGTGGCTGGCAGGGCGGGTATCGCTACCAATACCGTGTCCAATCTGGAGGCTGGGCGAAATGTCGGCTTTGAGAACCTGGTCAAGGTGGCCATGGTGCTGGGGCGCGGCAAGGAGCTAGAAGGCCTTTTCTTGCCCAAGCTGGACAGCCTCGCTGACCTGCATCGCTACGAGCAGAGTGCTAAGCGGCAGCGTATCAGGAGTAAACACGACAATGCTTGAGCAAGTGCGCATCTATTACGAAGGTTGGGGTGAGCGCTGGCTGTGGGGCACGCTTGTGTCCACCACGGCCGTCTCTAGCCGTCCGCAGATTGTGTTCGAGTACAGCAGCGAAGCGAAGCTGCGTGGGCTTGAGTTGTCGTCGTATGCCATGCCGTTGCAAGGTGACGCATTGCGTAGAGGCTTCCCTGCCCACCAGTCCGGTTTGCCAGGGCCTGTCTACGATGCGATGCCAGATGGCTGGGGCATGCTGCTGATGGACCGCCTGTTTAAGCGTCGTGGGCTCAACGTTGCTCGCATAGGGCCATTGGAGCGGTTGGCTTACATCGGCAATAACGCCATGGGTGCCCTTTCATTCGAGCCCGTTGCGGCCGAGGGGCTGCAACCTGCGGAGCATATCCCGCTCGACCTGCTGGCCGCCGAGGTACAAGAGGTACTCAAGGGGGACGGAGCCGCGTTTGTGCAGAAGCTTCTGGTGGTGGGGGGCTCCCCTCAAGGCGCCAGGCCAAAAGCCTTGGCCTATCGCGATCCGCACACGGGGGCATTTACTACCGTTGCCAGGGCAGGCCTGGAAGCTTGGCTGATCAAGTTTCCGGCGAGAGAAGAGCACCCTGAAGTCTGCGCTATCGAAATGGTCTATGCCGAGTGCCTACGTCAGTGCGGCATTGCGACGCCTGATACCCAGCATTTCAGTTTGCCAAATGGGCTGGCCGCTTTCGCCAGCCGACGTTTTGATCGCCAGGGGGATCTGCGTGTGCCGATGCAGAGCTTGGCGGCCTATACCGGCGCCGACTTCAGGTCACCCGGTGCCCTGGATTACGTCAACTTCTTGCGGGCGACTCATCTGTGCACCAACGACCTGCGAGAGAAAGCGCGCGCCTTTGAGCGAGCTGTTTTTAACGTGGTGTTCAATAACCGCGATGACCATCCCAAGAATTTTTCCTACGTGATGTCGCGAGCAGGCGAGTGGAAACTGGCACCCGCGTATGACGTGACCTTTTGCGAAGGCCCTGGCGGCTATCATCAGATGGATGTGATGGGGGAGGCCTTGGCGATCGACCGGAAAGCGATATTGGGCCTGGCAAGCGAAGCAGACATTACGCCGGCGTCCGCCGCCGCCATCATCGACCGTATATGCGCTGCAGCGAGCCAGTTTAGGTACATGGCCGAGCGTATGTATCCGCAGATGATCACCCAGGAAACGCTGCAAACCGTGCAACGCCGTATCGACGAAAACAGTGCGCTGCTCCAGGCGGTGAGTTGAAGCAGCCGCAATTGCTCCTAAACTTAGCAACGGACTCACCCTCGACCACGTCTCTGGGCGCCCCAGTACGGCACATCGATGCCTTTGTGGCGGGGGCGAGGCCACTACTTGAGCCCCGCAAACACCTTCGCCAGCTTCCCCACCGCTACACGCATCTCGCCCGGCGTTAGCGCCGCAAACCCCATCAACAGGCCCACATCATTCCTCGGCGATGCATACAAACTGCCGAGCCCCAACAGGTCGATCCCCGCCGCATGCGCCGCCCTCACTACCGCATCTTCCGGCATGTCCTGCACGAAGTGGCAGGGCATCTGCAGCCCCCCGGCTGGAATGCTTGGCGCCAGAAACGCCCCCAAGTGCTTGTGCACAAGCTCGGCCAGCATGTCCCGGCGCGCGGCATACAGCGCCCGCATGCTCCGCACATGCGCCGTGTAGTGCCCGCCCTCCATGAACCGCGCCAGGGTCAGCTGGGCAATGGAGGCCGTATGCCCATCCTGCAGCGTGCGTGCATTGGTCATCGGCGCTACGAGAGCAGGTGGCAACAGCAAGTAGCCGATGCGCAGCCCGGCGAACAGCGACTTGGTGAACGTGCCGATGTACAGCGTGCGGTCATGCGGGTCCAGGCCCTGCACGCAGGCAGTCGGCCGGCCTTCGTAGTGGAACTCGCTGTCGTAGTCATCTTCGATGATCCAGGCGCGCTGCTGCCTTGCCCACTCGATGGCCTGCAGGCGCCTGTCCAGCGACAACGTCGCGCCGGTGGGGTATTGATGGGACGGCGTTAGAAACACGGCCCTGGCATTGGCGGCCAACCGCGTCATGCGTTCCACCTGCAGGCCGTTTTCATCCACCGGCACGGGCACGCCTTCGAGGCCTGCTGCCGCGACGGCTTTGCGCGTGCCTTGGTAGAGCGGGTCTTCGACCAGTACCTGATCGCCTGCATCCATGAGCACCTGCGCGCATAGGCTAAGCGCCTGCTGCGAGCTGGTGAGGATCAGCACTCGGTCGGCAGACGCCTGCGCGCCCCGTTCAAGGTTAAGGTAGTCAGCGATCGCGCTGCGCAGGCAGGCCATGCCCTGTGGCGCACTGTGCTCCAATGCCTGGGTGCCAAATTCCTTGTACACCTGGCGCTCCAGCCTTTCCCAGATCGCCAGGGGGAAGTGCCGGGTCTCGGCTACGCCCGGTGCAAACGGGCGCGGCCCTTGGAAATTATTCACGCCCCCGCTCTGCAGCACGGCCAGCGCCCGGCGGCTCAGTTGAGGTGGCTCATCGCAGCGCGTTTCGCGTTTTTGCTGTCGCCGTGGCAGATGCCGTGCGCGTTGCGAGACGAAGCTTCCGCTGCCCACCCGACGCTCGATGAAGCCCTCTGCATGCAACTGGCTGTAAGCCGCCTCCACGGTATCCCGCGAGACGCCCAGTGACTGGGCCAATGGGCGTGAAGCCGGCAGCGACTTACCGACCGGCAGCGCGCCATCAAGGATCAATTGGCGAATCGCTCGCTGGATCCGCACATGCAACGACAACGCGCCATGGGCCGGGTCGCTCATCCAGGCTTTGACCGATTGCAGTTGTGCGTGTTTGAACATTGGTCTGGTTCGCTTGCAAAAAGTGGCGGGGCTATTCAGGCCATTCTATCGCTATAAATGCACCTGTTTTCAGACCATTCCCACATTGAAAGGGGTCCACGATGACAGTTGCACCCGCATTGATGTCAGTCCGCGAGTTGAAGCAGACCGATTTCCCTCAATGGTCCGCCTATTGGGACCAGTACCAGGCGTTCTACAAAGTAGCGCTGAGCCAGGCCACCACCGAGCTGACCTGGGCCCGGTTTTTCGACCCGGCAGAGCCCGTGCACTGCGCCGTCGCCACGGACGGTGAGCGCATCCTCGGTTTCGTCCATTTTGTGTTCCATCGCTCGACTTGGGGGCGTAACGACTTCTGCTATCTGGAAGACCTGTACGTTTGCCCAAACGCGCGAGGTAAGCAGGTTGGCAAGCAGTTGATCGAGTACGTTCAGGGCCAGGCGCGGGAGAAACAGTGCGATCGGTTGTACTGGCATACCCAGGAAACCAACCAGACTGCACAGCGGCTGTACGACTGGATAGCTGAAAAGCCGGGGGTAATCGAGTACCGGATGGCGCTGCCTGCGTAGGGCACTGAGGCCAGCAAGAGACGAGATGCGCTTGCACTGCACCGGCAAACGGTGCAGTGTAATGACGAATGTCTTTACCTGGAGAGAGCGCCCATGGCATCCATCAACGTTCGTGTCGACGATGAGCTCAAGGCTCGTGCCTATCAGGAGTTGGAACGTCTTGGTGTTACACCCTCCGAGCTCATGCGCCAAGCGCTGCAATATGTAGCCGAGCGGGGCAAACTGCCCTTTCGGCCGGTCCTGATGACCGAGGAGGATGAAGACCTGATCGCGACCGTAAGCGAGCGGCTAGCCGCCCCGCAGCGCGTGAAGGTAAAGCTGGATGATCTATAGTCTCGAGTTCGATTCGCGTGCGCTGAAAGAGTGGAAAAAACTGGGTGATACCGTTCGCCAGCAGTTCAAGAAAAAGCTGACGGAGATTCTGCTCAATCCCCGTATCGAAGCCAATCGGCTGCATGCATTTCCGGACTGCTACAAGATCAAGCTGCGTAGCAGTGGCTATCGGTTGGTTTACCAGGTGATCGACAATGAGGTTGTCGTGTTCGTCGTCGCAGTGGACCGCCGCGAGCGCGATCAGGTTTACCGCAAGGCTGCGGAGCGTCTGGAGTAAGCAGATAACGCAGGCCCGATGCTTACCCAGCTGTTGATCCGTCATCCTTTGGGCTGCACAAGCAGCCGGTCTGCCAATTCTGTGGGAGCGGGCTTGTCCCGCGAATGGGGCCACGCGGAGCATGGCACCGGCTTCGCCGGTGTTCGCGGGACAAGCCCGCTCCCACAGGCCCCTGCTGAATCACTAATGAATGCGTTGTTCTACGAGTGTGGTATTGCCGAGCGCGCGGGCGAAGCTGTAGCCGCTTTTTTACACTCCATGGAGCCGCAACGCCCGCTGGGCACACTCCCGCCAGCTCATCTTCCGCTTGGCAGTGGGCCCCCGCTCAGCCACCTCTCCAGCCATTACCACCGGCATATCCCGCATCCTGACCCAAGGCTCACTCTGCCAATACAACAACGTTGCCGACAGCCCACCAGGCCAACACATCTGCCCCAGCTGCGGTACACCCTCCACATCATCAACCTGCCTATCACGAAGCACCGCCACTACCTCATGGGTCAGCCACCAGCGCAGATGCCGGTTCTCCGGAATATGGTGATGTGCTAGCAAGGTATAGGCCCCGGACTCGCTGACCATGGTGGTCTGCTGGTACTGACCGTTGCGCAGTAACAGCACGCTACGGTGCTGGTCTGTGTCGAGCGTTCGCATGCAGTGTTCGTCAAAGAAGTGACCGCTCAAGCGGCCGAGTTCGTGGGCGCAGAACCAGGCTTGGGATTCGAGCCAAAGGGTGTGGAGGGGACGGTTGTGGCGGGTGAAGAGGGTGGGGGTGTGAAGGTCAGTCATGGCTGGCCTCCGTGGTCCTTCGTGAATTCACTAGGGGAGACGCATGTGCGAAAAACCTGTAATTACTGGAATTGGTAGGCATTTCCATTACCTCTACGTGATTTCAGCTTTCTTAGGGCTGGGTGTCGGGAGCTAAGAAATCCCACGTAGCGGACCGGACGTATTCCCCTTGCGGGTCTTGTATTAGTCCGCTCCCGACATAACACGTTTTCTGAGCGCGCAGGATTAGACCACAGGCACAAAAAAGCCGCATCTGTCGGGGCGGATTGACCGCTACGTGAGGCGTTTCTTAGGCGCCGTATACAAAGGTAGAGATGAGTAGATAAGCAGTCAATTGCGCAAGCTGTAGGAGATTTCAGAAAATGAATGTGAATGAAGGGTTCATACGTAAGTCATCTCGCCGCATGCGCAATCTGAGCTGTCATTGTTCACCCTATCGATGCACGCTGCTATTGGTAGCCGTTTGTTACCATTTCAGGCAAGCGCAGCCGTTCGAGACAGACGTCTGCGCTTCGTTGGCTAAGCGCTCAGTTAAACTTTCCAGCAGCGCCTGTAACTCTTCCGACAGATCCACCTGCAGTGGATGGGGGGCTGCCACGTTCAACTCACGCAGGAAGTGAAGGCAGGTAGTCTTAGAATCCCGAGTGGCCGAGCTCTGCGCGTAAGGCCTCGATGGTGGGTGATAGACCGCTGGCGAGCACTGCATCACTGGCGCGCAGCACGAAGGCTTTATTGATACCAGCGCGGGCCATAGGTCTGTTCCCATTTTTTCGTACTGTAATCAGTATGGAAGTACACGTGTACAAGCGCCTGATCATGTGAAAAAAATCGAACAAACTGATGTTTGAGAAGCCAAGTTTCTCGAACGTGATGGTGCTTTTAGAGGTATTTTGCCGCGTGCGGGGGTACAGACGGAGGCGGTGGTGGACACTTCGCCCGATCGTTATCTCCAAGCCGCGCGTCGAGCCAGTACCGAGCGGCGCTACGCTCAGGCCATTGCGCACTTCGAGACGGAGTGGGGCGGCTTGCTGCCCGCGTCCGGCGAGAGCGTGGTGCGCTACCTCACGCATTACGGCGACCAACTGACGTCCCGTACCCTGCGCGTACACCTGGCCGCTTTGGCGCGCTGGCATCAGCAGTTGGGCTTTACCGACCCCACCAAATCCTATCGGGTGCGCGATACGCTGAAGGGGATTCAGGCGCTGCATCCGCAGCCGGTGAAGCAGGCCGAGGCCCTAGCACTAAGGGAGTTGGAAACCTGCATCGCCCACCTTGCTGAGGAGCTTGCGGATCCGTTGCCAGCGGTAAGGCTGCGCGCTGCGCGTGATCAGGCGCTGATCCTGCTCGGCTTCTGGCGGGCGTTCCGCAGCGATGAGTTGAGCCGGTTGCGCATCGAGCACATCCAGTGGCGCCCAGCCCAGGGGCTGGAGCTGTTCTTGCCGAGTAGTAAGTCCGACCGCAGCAACCGCGGCCGCGTGCTCAAGGTGCCGGCCCTCAAGCGCTTGTGCCCGGTCGCGGCCTACGAGGTGTGGTTGGAAGCGAGTGGGCTCAGCGAGGGGGCGCTGTTTCGCGCTATTGATCGCTGGAGGCATCTAAGGACTCATACGCTCCACGCGAATAGCCTCTCACGTCTATTGCGTCAGATTTTTCTGCGCAGCGGCGTTGACCCGGAAGGGTACTCGGCACATTCGCTGCGACGCGGCTTCGCTACCTGGGCGAGCAGAAATCAATGGAGCAACAAAGCGCTGATGGACTATGTCGGATGGCGCGATGTGCAATCGGCTGCGCGTTACATCGAAAGTGACGCGCCTTTCGGCGAATGGGTTCGCTGAGGGAGATTGTGTGGGACATGCATCGTACAACATTGCCCCTTGCTGCCAGGTTCTAGGGGCAATGCACTCAGACATAAAGGGGATAAAGGGGGCAGTGCGCGATAAACAACCTCAAGTCATCTGGAGGTAAGTGGTGGTGGCATACGGCCACCCTTCTGTGCAAGTATCTGTTCTCACTTGGGACACAGGGCGCTCACGGGTGAACTGGCGCCGAAGAACATCGGGCGTTGTGAGCCGTCTAGCCCGCGATTAATCTCGAACGCAAGGTCGGTCAGCAGCCTTTACGTGGCTGGCGGAAAACCGTTTACGACGGAGCGCTGCTATTGCAGTAAATGCAGGCGCTCGAAATCAGCCTGGTCGTTGCGTAGGTTGGCAACCGTGAAACCCATGATTTTTAGTTATTAGAGCTTGCCACAGCATAGTAAGGAAGGGACACCATGAAAATCGATTTTCCCAAACAACTGGACAAGGATTGCCTGGGTGATTTTTTTGCTCAGTTGGACGAGGCTAAGGACCATACTGAGCGGGTAACCATAAATTTTGGCAGTCTCGAGTTTTCCACACCAACTTCGATGCTCGTTGCTGGTGTGGTTTTGCGAAATTGGGTGACTTACCGAAAATCGCTAGGTTTAGAAGTTTGGCGCTCTGAGCTAACCGATACGAATGTGGCTCAAACCTACTTGATGCATTTGGGCTTCTTCGATTTCATAGGTGTACAAAAGGGTAAAAAGGTCGGTGAGGCAAAAGGCTCGCAGACCTACCTGCCCATCATCGCGATCGAGAAGCCTGCCGATGCAGCAGAAGCTGGTGAGTTGGAGGTCTGGTACGATTCGATTCAGACGGTGTCTAGGAGACTGGCAGGCGTTTTGGCTGGATCGCACGATGAAAGTAACGAATTACGCCTCTACACCTATGCCATTCGTGAAATCATACGAAATGTTTTTGAACACTCGGGAGCGTCCGAATGTTTCGTTTGTGGTCAGCGCTGGTCCAATGGGGCAGCTGAACTCGTAGTCGTGGACGAAGGTATTGGTATAAGTCGTTCGTTGAGGGCGGCTTACGAAATTCCTGATGATCAAGAAGCGCTAAAGCAGGCAATTCGACCAGGTGTGAGTCGTACAGCGAACCTAAGTCCGGAACAGAATATCTATGATAACTCTGGTTTTGGGCTGTTCGTGCTAAGTGAAATAGGGAGTAATTTCGGTTGGTTTCTACTGGGTAGTGGTCAATGCAAACTACTTGGAGAAGGGAGAGGTTGTTCAACATCGATCTCTTCGTTTGATGGGACTTATGTCGGTCTCCGCTTGAACAAAACTCCGTCAGATATGATTGGGCTTTTGCAAGATATTATTAGTGCTGGTGAAGAAGAGGCAGGGCTCCACGGTATTGCGAAGAAAGCCTCGGCAATATCTAAACTGGGGTAAAGCTTATGCTCTGCTCACCACCGATGACGGAGCATAGACGGATTTTTTGCGTTTGGTTGACTCGGGCGTACCTAAGCGGATAGTTAAGTCTCAGGCATTAGGGCGCTTTAAATGTGCATGGCGTCACTCCTTAAGGCTGACGTTAGGTGTGGTTAGAGATTGGAATTATGAACACAGTAAGCATCGCTGAGTATAGTGGCTCTTGGAAGAATCAGTTTTCTAAAGAGTACAGTTTAATACGCTCAGTAGTCACTGCTACAAGCGGGTATGTTGATCATGTAGGCTCCACATCTGTATCTCACCTCTCTGCCAAGCCTATCGTTGATATTCTAATATCAGTGGGCAATTGGGCTGAGGTTGATGAGCTAATCTCTCAATTGCAATCCATTGGGTACCGCCTCAGCGAACGATGTGACAGTACACCGCGGTTCTTTTTGACTAAATATACCTCAGACGGTACGGGCTCGTTCCACGTACATGTGTGCGAGCCACACAGTCGATGGGGGCGGGACATGTTAGTGTTCAAAAACGAGCTGATTTCTGACCCGCAGTTGGCTCAAGACTATGCAAATTTGAAGAAGCACTTGGCAGGTGTTTATCATGATGATGTCCAAGCGTATGCGGCAGGTAAGAAAAACTTCATTGAAAGCAGGTTGAAGAAAGTGGGTGGTGAGTTCAGTATTAATAGTCTGCTTACGCGTCAGCGAGCCGAGTCTAATAAATCTGAAAAACTGCAAATTGCCATGATGGTTGTACAGTTTATGATTGCGGTAATTGCAGCATTTTCTGTGTATCTTAACAACAATAGTTATCTGTTTGGGCTGGCTGGATTAGGGTTTGCCCTAATGTTGCTTTGGGTGTACTTCAGTCAAGGGCAGCTTTCGCACCGGGCCGCGGGAGATCAAGCGCGTCGAGCGGTGCTTTTGATGAGTGGACTGAAATTAGAGCTTTCGGCTGTGCAGCAGCTTAGAATTAGTGAAGGTTTCAAAGTGTCGCCACCTGCTGGGGAATTCAGGCGCGAAGAAGATCACTTTGCAACCCGAGAGGCACCTGGATATAAGCGATTAGCTGAAATGATTGAAGAGTCCTCATACTGGACTCGAGATCTACAGACGATAAGTTGTAATTTTATGGTCGTCGCGCTGCTGCTTCTGGTGGCTGTCGTGCTTGTTGTTAGTGGTGCAGCAGTTGCCTCGCTAGCTTCTGACAGTATAGTGTCGCTGTCTAGGGGGGTCTTAGCCATTATGGTGTTTGTGGTTTCCTCTGATGCGCTCGGCTTAGTGTTCGCATATAGAAGCTCAGCGAAAACGATTGACGAAATTTTTAAGCGCGTTGAGGCAGCAGCAGCTCGCAGCTACAAAGAGTCGGATGTTCTGCTGTTGATGGCTGACTATAATGCGGCAATCGAACGAGCTCCTAGTACTCTTCCCTATCTTTATAAGCTCAATCGAGATGGTTTGAATCGTCGCTGGCAAGCCTATGTCGAGGCGAAATTAAGGCGTGATATTAAAACGGGCTCGGATACCAAGCGCACTACGACTCCACAGGATCCCGTCGCACCTTGAGAAGGTTAATCGGCACCGATTTCAGTGAGCGAGAGCCGGTACGTGGGGCCGCACGAGGTTGGACATCTGATCGGCGAAATGGCGATTCATCCAGATGATCTCAGACCCAGCGTCATGCACTACCGATTTTCAAGCGATGCAGTGCGTTCTGTGTCCGTTGAGCTCGGAGGGATAAAAGTGTACTGTCTACATCGACTTAAATGTCACTCAAGAACGCCAGGTTAATAGATGCTTGAACTTTTAAAATCTCAGATGGACACTGGAGTCGGTATCGCGACAGCAGCAATCGGACTGGTTGTTTTAGCTGTTAAAAGTGCCGCTCAGGTCTTTGTTATTTATGAGCAACATTGGTCGCGCCGACATCATAAAACCTTAAAAGAATTGCGCACAGCAGAATCAAATAATAGCCAGCTCAATAAGTATCTTGATAATGCCCTGCATCTTGAAAGCTTCCGTATTGCGGGCGGGGTCAGTGCAAACAGGATAACGGCAGACTATTTGATGCGCCTAGATGAGACACAGGTTTGGAATCGTCATCAGATCAAGCAAATCTCAAAATATATCGTGACATTTCCCGAAGTATCGAAGGCTGTTTTCAGGATAACTGGATGGCAAACTACTGGGGCCAGGTTCGCATTAGCATTAACGGTGACTTTCATGGGGCTAGGTTTAATTTTTGGGGTCGGGATAATGGTGAAAGGAGCAGGTACCCTCACCGGGCTTTTCGCTGGGGTTGGCATTGAGCTAGCGTTCATAGCTGCTGCCGGATGGATAGGCACCCCTTATCACAGCTACAAAATCGCCCGCTCGTTCGAGGCCTACCTAAAGAAGCACCCCGAAATTCTTGCGGAAAATGAGACTGTACCTGCCAAAACGCAAGCTAGCCGTGTGGTCGACCAGCCGACTGTTGCTACTCCTCCATGATGCAGTCAGCCTCGGTCGTAGGCGCATGAAATTGCTGACTGACTACGGCAGATATGTGAAAGCCCGCGAAGGCAGGGGCGGGCTTTCAAGCGTCTCCAAGGGGAGGCAATGAGTCAAGAAGTCGGAGCCCGCGCTCCCAAAATACTTGATCTGGGTAACACGTACCAGCTAGCTTGAGCACCGCACAGGGAAGCATGCCTTGAGGCCGGATAGCCGCTTAGGCTTGCTGCCATCAAGGAGAGGAACGGGTGGATGCGCAGCTTGCTGATCATGACCACGATAATGACTATCGCTGCGGCAAGAACAATCAATGAATATGTGGGGGTCATCTAGAGTTTCTCTTTCGCTAATCGCATCAGTGCGGTTTTTTGTTGGTTTCCCCCGATTAGATTTCAGCTTCGTATGTTTCTCAAATGATCACTCCTCAATTTATGGTTGAACTGATGTCACGCATGATTAAAGCTCACTGCATATTTGAGAGTTGCCGTCTATTTGTGATAAATAAAACGACCTCCCGTGCCACGGTAGGGGGCAGCGTTACAGTTTTGAAAGGCACAAATTAGCGCGCGGTCGGGGGGGGGGGGGCTCATTCGAGCCAGATTACGGCCAGTGTGATGAATCGCTCGGTATATGAGTGCTTTGAGTTCAAACTCGATTGCGCAAGCTTCGTGCCCGGTCAGTGCTGGACATCTTGTCGCTGACGAGCATATCTCGACGGACACTGCACTGCGGGCTGCTGAGCATGCGGCTCGCCGCTGTGAGGGGCGGTAGGTGCCGGAAGGTTGTGGGTGTTATTCGATATTTATCGACAAATCAATTCTATATAGAACTCCATGGAATATAAGGCACATCATGTTGTGCCTTATCTTAAAAAAGACACTATATCTTGATTTGGCGGAAGCCTTTTCGTACTCTCAAAGCGCTGGGTGTCGCCAGCGATGCAGTATCCCCATGCCAAACGTAAAGGTGGTAACTCCCAGGAGGGACTAATGGCGGTACCGTTGGATGCACTCTACGATCAGGACCTGAAGGCCACTCTGGAGTATTGGCAGCAGACCCCGAACTGTCGGGTCATCATGGCCTTCGAGGAGGGTGGTTGGAGGTTTGCAATCGTTCGAATCGACACGTTATCAGGCGCGCTTGATCATGCTGTCACCGGCGATTTGGGGGAGGACACCAAGGCGTTCTTGACCGCCTGGGCAGCAGCGAGGCCTGCATTCAGTATCAAGCTGGAGCTTCATGCTGTATCAGATATTCCTGTGGTTGCTACCGACGTTACGCAGTTCGCAGAAGGCTTGGCTGTGCTTCCTGAAGCAAAGGCTACAAAAGGGGCTTTGACCTCCTTCATAAAATGCCGTGAGGCTCTGCTTAGCGACCTCAAACGGCCTAGCCTGCCAGACCAGGTCGTTAACTGGGTCTATTCGAGGTCTGCCGGCATTTGTGAGTTTGAGGGCTGTGATGCCGTCTTGTTCAAGGATGATCGTGACCACTACGGCTATTATGGGTACCTCGCGCATATCGTAGCGGCTAAGGCCAAGGGACCTCGGGGCGATGAAAAGCTCTCCGCTGTCTTGGCGCAGTCCCCGAACAACATCATGCTCTGCTGCGACATCCATCACCGGTTAATAGACAAAGTCGACCCCGACAGCTATCCGCGTGAGCGACTAGAGGCCATGGTTGCGTCTCGGGTGAAATGGCGTACTCATCAGGTCAGGACACTGGCGTATCCGGTGGTTCATGCCTTGGCATTCATTGGCGACATCGCAGGTAGAACCACCTCGTTCTCTCAGCACGATGCCCGTAAGGCGTTGCTGCAAGCTCAGTTGAACCCGGCCAGCGAAAGGGTTGCTGAGTTCCTGCTACGCGACTCACAGGGCGGCAATGACGTGAATGACCCGGGTTATTGGTCGTCGTTCTTGAGAGCATTCCGGTCTCAGATCTTGCACATCCATGAAGCGGTTCGCGGACACGGCGCATTTGGTACCCAAGCAGAGCAGTTGGCAATTTTTCCGTTGGGCAACATGCCAGCTATGTTGCTGGGCGGATGGTTGATCGGCGAGGCTCGCCGGGTTGAATTATTTAGCTTCAGACGTAATCACGGCACATGGGTACGCCCTGAGACGGATCCAGCACCTGTGACCTTCACTTGGACTAAGCCAGACCAGCCCCCTTCGCCCGCTGGTAGGGTGCTGATCACTCTGGAATTGACTGCGGAAATCACTGACTCGGCGCTGAATGCTGAGCTTCTGTCGATGCCCCGCATCCGTATTGAGCCCAGCGTCCATGGTGTTGATGTGGTTGTGCCCCCGAAGGCAATGGAGGCTTACCGGGTGGCTTGTCATGAGGCCTGGGCTTACGTCACTGATGTCCTCAAAGCATCGGAAGTATGTATATGCGCCATCGCCCCGGCAGCTGCAGTATTTGCTTTTGGGATGAAGCTGCAGGCAAGGTTGCATCCACTAATTCACATGTACCAAATGGCTCCGCGGAAGCCGCCATTCAGGGCCTTCAGTCTCGGCAGGCACACCATCATTGCTCCACATGAACCACCCCATAACGAGCTGCAGCTCGAAGCCTTCTGAGCGCTGGCTGGACACTATCGGCTTCAACCCAATCAAGGAATTTCAACGTGGACCATGAAGAACGTAGCCTAACCACCGCAGTGGAAGCGCTTGAGTTGCCACCTGGCGCGTATGAGAGAGCTAAGCGCCGGTATGAATCGTTGGGTGAGTGGTTCAGCCGCAAGGAGTCCACGTTGGCGGATAACGATCCCCATATCTTCGTGCAGGGGTCATTTGCCCTCGGTACGGCGATCAAGCCGCTGCTGGAGGGTGAAAGCTATGATCTAGACCTCTCCTGCAAGCTGCGGGAGGAAGTGTTCCGCCATACTCACAGCCAGGCGCAGCTCAAGGAAATGGTGCGCCTCGAGCTCGAAGGCTACCGGGATGCCAAGCAAATCCGCGAGGATCTGGAAGAGAAGCATCGGTGCTGGCGTCTCTACTACCAGGATGATATGAATTTTCACATGGACGTAGTGCCGGGCGTTCCTGTGGATGAGGCCAGAAAACAAGCGCTTTCTATCGCCATGGAGAGTTTCGGCTTCAGGCAAGTGCTTGCGAACGATGTCGCGGAGCTGGCTGTTTACATCACTGATGATCAACGCCCTAACTACGAGGCAATCAGTGATGACTGGCTTCTAAGCAATCCTGATGGTTACTGCAAATGGTTTGAGTCGAAGTCAGATCCAGAGCCGGTCGGGCCAGTAGTGACGATGGAAGCACAGGTTGATGAGGTTCCATTCCACTCACGAAAAACTAATCTGCAGCGGGCAGTTCAGCTCCTCAAGCGGCATCGGGATGTCATGTACAAGGACGATCCGGACCCCAAGCCCATCTCGGTCATCATTACTACCCTGGCTGCAAGCAGTTATCTGCCCGCCGCGACGCTTGGAGAGGCCCTCACATGCTGCTTAGGTGCTCTCAGCCACTTCGTCGAGTCAAATGCCAATGTGGTGCCGAACCCAGTCAACCCAAAGGAAAACTTTGCCGACCGCTGGGCAACCCTTGACGGGAAAAAGCTTCGGTTGAAGGAAAACTTCCAACTCTGGGTACGCCAAGCAGTACGTGACTTCGAGAAAATCCGCTCACTCGATGGACAGTCTCTTATCGACCACTTGAAGGACGTGCTTGGCGTAAACGTTTCAATGAACCAGGTCGGCGCACCTGTCATGGCTTCAGCAGCATCGACGCCGGCACCCGCGATCGTCGTTACCAATGCGCCGAGGCCATGGAGTGGTCGCGGTTGAGGGCATTCGATCCAGCGATAGAGGCATTTTTAGACGCCTATCCAATGATGCGGTATCGGCCAACAGTGGCCGGTGCTGTCAGGTTGGCTGGCCGTTTAGTGTTCTCTGCGTTTTCGGAAGGGCTTCCGGAGTTAGGGGATGAGTACCGCGTCCAGATCGACATAGCCAAGCCCTTGGATCAGTCGCTGCCTCAGGTTTTCGAGACGGGTGGTCGAATTGCCAGGGAGAGGGTGAATCATGTGAACCCTGATGGCTCACTCTGTCTGGGCTCTCTGCTCAGTCAGCGCCTTGTCCTCGGTGCCAAGCCAACCTTGACTGACTTCGTCGAAAAGTGCGTCATTCCGTTTCTTTATGCTCATAGCTTGCGTGAGCAAGGCTTGGCACTGTTTCCTTTTGGTGAACTCGAGCATGGGGAGCAGGGCCTGATTGACGACTACCTCAAGATTTTTGGCGTGCCTGATTCTGCCAGTCTGCGATTGCTTATGAAAATGCTCGCACTTAAGCGGCGGCGAGCGAACAAGCTTTCTTGTATCTGCGGTTGCGGACGCCGCTTCGCGGCTTGCGGCCTTCATGCTCGTGCTCATGCCGCTCGGCGCACGCTTTCCCGCCTGGATATAAAACGAGCCTACAAAGAGATTTGGTTTGAGGATGCTCACTAGTGCGGCGGTCAGCCTCTTGCGGCTGCGGGTGATGTCCTCTTCACGGATGGCCAGCTGCGTAAGTGTGGATCAGCACGCCAGCCGGCCAACAAACTCGTCGGTTTCTCACTGCGTAGTTTAAGACAGTGGTTCTGCCGCTCTTTTCACCTCGTATCGAAAAATTGAGGGCTCATCCTGCGCGTGAGAGGGAAGGGCAACCCCCCAGGGGAAGGCCGGACTGGATGACCGTTCGTATTGATAGACAATGGCCAGAGGTAGCAGTCTCCGATCATAGATACGCCCCAGATTGAATACCACGCTGTTTGGCGCGGCGATGATCAGGTGAATTGTCTTGGCCCCTTTAGCTAACAAGCCCTTCACGACTTGCAGGAATTGTTCTGCCAACGCGCTTTGCTTTTCAATAGACCAGTGTGCGTTGGACGAGAGATCGTCCATTCTCATGTGCAAAACGGGCAATTCTGGGAAGGCTTTTGCGATGCCTGCCTCGTCTACAGGGTAAGAAATCGAAAGGGCAAAAACGACTTCTTCTACCCTGTCGGCGATGGCAGACACAGTTTGAAGTCGCTGATTGTCGTCAACGCCGCTCTGAATCAAGCGCCATTGGCCGACCCCTAGGCGGTCCCAGTCAAAGATCTTGATTCTACCTCCCTCGTCATCGAGCAGGCATCCAGTCAAAAACGTGAATGGCACGGCCATGAGTCCGCCGTAGACGATCTCAATATCGTTTTTATTTTGCCCATCAAGACGTCGGACCAGATCACCTCTACCGTCTACCACCTTTTTCAGGGCGATCTCTGGATTAGTGATGCGCCCCTCGGTAATGCCTTCGCGAATGTCGACAAGGATGGTGTCGACGTTACCCCCGAGGGTGCTCTTTACTGTGGTGTCCAAAGGACTATCAATTTTGAAGAGTCCTTTTTGCTCGAGGATCAGGACCCGTTGGCGGGCCAGTTGCTGACGGTCGTGCAGATTGAGGCAAACCCCAAGCACAATCATCAGTACGCCAACGCCGAATGCAGTCAGGCTGATCCAGGTGGCAGGTCCTCCTGAGGTGTCTACGCTGGCCTGTAGCTGGGTCGAATCGCTTTTATACACAATTTGCCCGACGATCCCGCCGGCGAGCGAAAGGCCTATGACTAAAGCGCCGCTGCGGATCAGCGTTACGCCCAGGTTTTTGGGGCGCACAAACCAGTCGACTAGCTTTCTTCCCCAATTCAGCAATTCTTCCTTAAGCATAAGTACATCCTAGGTCTGGTTGGCTGCCGCAATCTTAAAACTGACTACAGGTGGTTAGTTGATCGGGCGGGCTACAGTGAAATTAATAGATTTAGCATTTCAACAGGTCGGAAAAGCTATAAGCGTTGGTGAGAATGATATCAAACTGTCCTGATAGGTAGGATTTCTTGCGCACTTTGGATTCGTTTTTTCGTCGGGCGTAGATGGGATTGCATCAGGTTGACATGCTAAGCAAGCTAATGATTGAATGTTTGGACTTACTCACTGAAGGTTATTTTCATGTCTAAACTCGCTGAATTTCGTGCCCTTGAGCAAAAGCTTGCGGCGCAGCTGGCCGAGCTGGAAAGCTTGAAAAATGACAACGCGCTGAAGCAAGAAATCGAATTTGAAGGAAAGCTGCGTTCTTTGGTGGGAGAATATGGTTACAGCTTGCGCGACGTAATTCAGATTTTGGACCCCAGCGCTCGCGCAGAAGTAGCAGTCCTGCCGGCCAAAAATGCTCGAAAACCTCGTCAAATGAAGGTCTTCAAAAACCCCCACACGGGAGAGGTGGTTGAAACCAAGGGTGGGAATCATCGTACCCTGAAAGAATGGAAGGCTCAGTACGGTGCCGGTACCGTAGAGTCCTGGCTTTCTTGACTTCCTCACTGATCCTGTTTCCCAGCAAGGAGGCCCAGATTGGCGGCCACCGTACCCTTCAAGGCAGGCAAATAAGTGCTGCCTTGACCGAGTCAGGTGCTGAGCAGGAAGGGTCTTGTGAGATTTTCTATGCGTGGCGGATTTTGGAGCGACGATGAATACCCGATTCAGAATAACCATTGAAGACTGGGATGGAGACGGAGCCGTCCGCATACCCGACCAAGCCTTGCAAGAGCTTGGCGTTGACGTTGGGGATTCGCTCTATCTGATTGAAGAGTTCGTCGGCACCAGTCGCTGTTTGGTGCTCTCAAAGACACCAAAAATTCCGGATCGCGTGGACGAGCTATTTGGCGTTTGAATACTTATTGCCATATTCCAATATGCTCGGCTGCTAGCCTGTTTTCTAATAGGATAGTGAATTCGACCCTGCAGATCGTCAGTTGTCTATCCAGGAGGTAAGGGAATGAGCACTGAAGAACTTTATATTTCTATAGATATCGAGGCTTCAGGCCCGATCCCTGGGGACTACAGCATGCTCTCCCTTGGGGCGTGTGTTGTCGGGCGCCCAGATCAGGCTATCTACCTGGAGCTACAGCCAGACAGCCCCAAGCATGATCCTGAAGCGGTGGCTGTAACGGGGTTCGATCTGCAGGAGTTGACAGTTACAGGAATTGTTCCTGTACAGGCGATGCAGAGGCTTGCGGAATGGTTGGCCAATGTCAGTCTGCCCGGTCAAAAAGCTATATTTGTCGGTCTCAACGCTCCTTTTGATTGGTCGTTTGTCAATTATTACTTTCATAAGTATGTGGGGGAGAACCCCTTCGGATTTGCGGCACTCGATATCAAGGCGTATTACATGGGGGCTTTCAATCTCGATTGGAAGCAGACTAAATCATCGCACATGAGTGCAAATCTACTACCGCAGTCATCTCCCACGCATAATGCGCTGGATGACGCGCGCTATCAGGCAGAGCTTTTCCAGTTGATGCTGCAGCGTAGGGCAGCGCTGCCCTGATCAGTTGGCCAAGGCGGCTTCCACGCACTTCCCGTCACGGAACAACCACGCCTTGATGCCGTCGGGTTCTGGGGATAGGCCTACAATCACTGCGATCGGGTGGGGTAGTTCCTGCGCGTAGCGTGCTGCGAATCGAGAAAAGCTTGCTATATCTGTGGGTGAAATCGCCGGAACGGTTTGTGGATGTGTATGCCAATACCCCACAAGCCGAAGCCCTTGTGCATTGGCCGATTCAATTTCCCTGCGACAGCGGTCAGCGTCGAGTTCCAGCCAGGACCATCCAGCGCGGTCTCTTGCATGTGGCGGTGTGGCGAGGCTCATGATCAATCCAGCGGGGTTGGCCAGGTCGACAAACAGTTGACCACCTCTTTCAGTTCTCCACGTTCGTTGCCTGTACTGATCAAGCACTTCGGCAACAGTTTGGGAAACCGACAAGCGAACATCGATGCCAGGCCATTGCCATGCCCACGCTATAGCACTCACTGCTTACCACTCTCCGCATCTGGCCAATCACGTTCAAGCACGATGTGTTGGACGCCATCTGCTAAGGGTGGCCCGCTGTAAGTGCCGTCATGAGTAGGAATGTCCTGAGGTCGATAGATACTTGTGGTCCACACAGGTTTGGTGATCTGCCCGGTAAGACCCCTCAATGCTACTTGGGTAACCATCGACGCCACGTTGGCCATGCCTGAGGCGCCTCCAGGGATGAAGGTTTGGCCACACGCCGGCAGTGGAACCACCCCGCCACCGTTCGGCCACTCGGTGTACTTGAAGTTGAAATTACCAGCGTCATCGAACAAGGGGCGTCCATCATGCTGCCCTTGTGGCGCTAAGAGCGCATGCCCAACAAACGAGTGAGGCTCACTCCACGCTTGCAGGAGATTCCAGCCTGCGGCTTGCGCTTTGCGGAACCACAGGGCTACTTCCGATGACCAGTCTGCAGTGGTGACAAGCACCATGTCTGCATCGTCGAAAATTTCCGGCATCTTGAGCAGCATGAGCTCAGCGAAATCCATGAAGGCCGTGACCTTAACGGTAGGCAGATCATGCGTAATTTTTTCGGCAAGAGCAGTCGCTTTTGACTGAGCGAGATCGTCGGCCCCTAGTACATGACGTCCCAGATTCGCAGACTCTAGGATGTCAGGGTCGATGAGGACGAGCTCTCCCACGCCCGAGCGGGCAAGTTGTAAGGCAACAGTGCTCCCCAGCGAGCCGACGCCGACCATTACTACCTTGGACTTTTCCAGGCTCTTGGCGGTACCGCTGAGGTCGCGGGAAAGAATGTCATCCCGATCTAACACATTGAGAATGGCGCCCCTCACCAGAACAGGCGAGTGGGATGGCTGATTCTTGCCTGACCATCGCCGAGCTGAGCGAAAGCCATACCAGCGGCCATGGTCTGGTTGTTTACTGTAAGAACGGACATCTAGGCAATACAGAGGCGCTCCTGTGGGACCGGGTAATTCAAGTACAAGCCACCGATTGGCCAGTGAGCCCTTTCCGGAGAACCAGGCCAGGAATTGCTTGCTATCGTCTGGGCTGAGGTGCGGTGTCAGCCATTCCAGCAAGCGATCAGGAGTCGGAAATTGGATATCGGGGAAGGTCAGCAACTTCAGATAGAAGCCTGCGACTGCTGGTGCTTTGATTTTCGCGCTTAACCCAAGCGTACGGTTGATATGCGTTCTGAGTAATTGCACATCTGGTGCAAGCCAGGCGGTACGGGTGCGTCGGCCAGGGCGCGGGTCGCTGGTTGCAAATAGTTCTGATGCCGCCTTAGGCCTCTCCAGCAGCAAGACATCTTGAGGAGAAATATCAAGCTGCATGTTCCAATACGAGGTAAATTCTTTTTGGAACTCAGTGTCACGCAATGCAGGATCTGCATCTGTTCGAACAAACTCAAGAATTGCCCCAAGCCGTACGAGGCAGTCCTGTACCACTGTTTCCGGATCTCCCGTAATTGGCCTTTCGCGGAAACCGTGCAGACAGAGCCCGGATCTAGTGGCATGCGGCCATGCGAGCCAGGGGGACGGCTCGACTTGGATCCTCAGCGAGACCAATGGAAACTGGTTTGGAAACGCTATGCGCAGCTGCCTTTCAATGCCGGTGTGGTCGGGTGGGAGAGGCAACAGAAAGCTGGCGGCTTCGCCTTGTTTACGATCTGTAGTTCTAAGGATTGAAGTCGCAACTTCCTCGCCTATAAATGCGCGAAGCGCGGCGATGCCACGCTCCACGGCCGGGGACAGGTTGGGCTTAACCGAGGCGTTCAACTGGCTTCACATTCGTTTGTGGAGTGGCGTGGCTCGAGCTGCCAAAGATTGCAGTGGCGGCTAAGATGTTTTTGGTAGTCCCAACTTTTCGACCAGCCATCGTCCAGTGCCCCGGAATTTCGTTGTTGACCTCTGTAATCACACTCTGGCCGATTCCAAAGCTTCGTTTCATGACGTTGGCGAAAGAGTCAGCGCTGTCGTGGGGATGCAGGCCAAGCATAAAGGCAACCAATGCACTCGCATGCCAATTGTCAAAGGCCTGGCGGTATTTGTGTCCTTCCTCAGGCCTATTCCATTTCTCCGCGAAGTTCTCACCGGCGTCCCGTGGATTGAGTACATAGTACTGTCCTGCAAATACTCTGATCTCTTCAGGGATTTTTTCGACGATCTTGAGGATCGCATCGATCGGGGTCAGTGGAGTGTGATGTGACTCTTTTACCACCTTGAGGTAGGCATGAGTTGCCAAGGTGGTGATCACTGCAGAAATTGGGCGGTAATCCTCATTTCGCGTTTCAATTGCCCATTCATCGCGGTGCCGTTTAAGCAGTTTGATGGTGGCTCGCAAAGGATCGAGCTTGTCGTAGTCCTGGTATGAGGGAAGGGGCTCTTGTGTGGCCGAGTCCATAATCGCGCCGCGACTTGCATTTATTGCCAGGCTCTTGAACAGCTCGAGCGAGATATTTTGCTCTGAAGCGCTATGTAGCCAGTCCGCATAGGGGATTGGGCTGCTGGCCTTCCAGCCAGTTACACGGTCAGGTACCTCAAGTTTTCCTTGACCGTCACTCTCGTCATTACCTTGCACAGGCCGCGCAGGGGTGACATCAATGTGAAATCCTGGATTCTCGTCTGCGTATTCGATACGAATGCCGCGGCGCAGCTGGACTATCTCCGACTGCACTCGGCTGCCCTCACGGAAGCGCTGTTCTATAGCTGCTAGAACCGTGTCCGCATCTGCATCTCCGGCATTGGGAAGCCAGACTATGGCATCAGCATCGATCGTGCCGAGATCTTTGGGGGCATCTTTGACTGGATTGATCGTAGTCTTAAGGCGCATTGAACCCTGAGGGAAGATATGCGCACCCTCAAGCAAAGGGTCTTTGGAGGCCGAGAGGATGCTCTGCAGCTGTGAGTAGCGATCCTCAATCACCTTGTATTGGCTGGCAGTCAAAGAGATGCTGCTCGCAGCGCGCAGAAGTAGGCGCTCCCAGCTACTGCGCCTGGTTGATTCATCTTGTGTAATCATGCTCGAGTCTCGTCAGAAGTGTGGCCCAAGGTCATAATGCGTTTGAATGGTCTAATAGCACCATTCTTTCGCGTGTATAACGCATATGCTTCCCGCTGCTCCGGAGCTGCCAGAACCAATCTCTTTAGATGTACCGGCAATGAAGGTGGTAGGGTTGCAGGTTTTAAATTTTGATCTGATAAATAATGCGCGCGTCCGCAGGATGAAATCCCTAAGGGTACTCACAGAAGTGCGCGGTGAAAGCTCCCCAAGACTAGAGCTTGCACCGTTTTTTTCGCTGCCGAATTGACGGCGATTTTTTGACATCGATTTGCTGAATGTTTGACCCTCACCGCACAGGCCGAAGAGCGGGTGTGGATATTCTATCTAGACCAGATTTGATCATGGATCCATTTGTAAGTCAAAGAAGATGAACTATGATGAATCGTTTAATCTGATTTTGCTTTTGAAGCAAAACATAGTGTTTTCAAATCGTAACTTGTGACTGATTTTAGAGGTTGAGTGCGACTTAATATGTCGCACCCGGATTGCCTACTTGATCTGCTTAATTCTGTTTAAGTGATTCTCATGTTGAAAAAACTCAACGGCCTAGTGGGCAGGGCGTGGCCCGTGCGCGAGCAAAAATAGCGCGAGTTTTGAAAGTGATTTCAAGCGTTGTACGTTTCAGCATTGGACACCGCTTGTGATGGCTAGTGGCTGCAGTTTGTTATTCTTTTGAGCTGGCGAGTGTCTTGCGCGCGCTTTGTATACTATTTTTAATGCTAGTTGACCTTGGTTTTTGCGCTTTCCGTGCACACGATCCTCGTAGTAGGTTTCGTCAATCGTGTGATAGATGATCGAGTTTGGTACTTCATTGTCATCGAAGCTTACCTCAAGTTTGGCGAGCACCTCGGTGCGCCATTTCCTGGACCGGTTAGCATGAGGAGGGGTGGATATAATAATTTGTACAATTCGTATTAGCTCATCCCGTTGACAGCATTCCAGAAAATCTAGAAGCGCCCGCGGGGTCGCCAGCAATATTACGCCGAAGGTGAGCTTGGGGTCCCCTTGTTGCTTAGTATGTACCTGGAAGAATGTTTCGCTAGTATCAACTCTAGGCCAACTCTTGTAGCTGGGGTCGACCTTGCCTATAAGAGTGATGACCTCTTCCTGGGGATCTGAAACAAACACGGCTTGAAACCTCAATCGAAACGGAGACGGAGTGGGGTCGTACTGATTATTTAGGAGTACAACGAATTTTCTCATATATGCTGTATGCAGCATAGCGTTTGAGTCCGCATCAGGGCTTTATCGTTCCTTTTGTGGGTAACCAGATGGATCGCAAGTTGGCTTTTGGCTCCGCGCTTAAGGAGGTGCGGGTACGAAAGGAGATCGCACAAGAGCAGTTGGGGGCGAGCCAATCATTCGTTTCCACAATTGAGCGTGGCATTCGCAGTCCAACGATCGAAAAAATGGAAGAATTTGCGGAGCGACTAGGAGTGAATCCTGCGACCCTGATTGTCTTGATGCAGGTCGGTCAGGAGGGCGATGTGGACGAGGTTCTGGCAAAAATCCGGGATGAAATCAGAGCGCTGAAGCGGGTAGGGGTTTAGCCGTTCTTCGGCATATACGAAAAAGCCACCTTGGCCTTTGCGGCTCGGGTGGCTTTTTTCATTTCATGCGCTTATTTGGTGCGAGAATTCGCAAAATCTGAAATTCGTTCGGTTCTCGCTGAAAAATAAGGCTCAGCCCGGACAATCAGTCCCAGCTCAACGCCCCACCGGTCTGATACTCAATCACGCGCGTCTCAAAGAAGTTCTTCTCCTTCTTCAAGTCCATGATCTCGCTCATCCACGGGAACGGGTTGGTGGTGCCTGGGTACTCTTCCTTCAGGCCAATCTGGGTCAGGCGACGGTTGGCGATGAACTTGAGGTAGTCCTCCATCATCGCTGCGTTCATGCCCAGTACACCGCGCGGCATGGTATCGCGGGCGTATTCGATCTCCAGCTGGGTCCCTTGCAGGATCATCTGGGTCGCTTCTTCTTTCATCGAGGCATCCCACAGGTGCGGGTTCTCGATCTTGATCTGGTTGATCACGTCGATACCGAAGTTCAGGTGCATCGACTCGTCACGCAGGATGTACTGGAACTGCTCGGCAACGCCGGTCATCTTGTTGCGGCGGCCCATCGACAGGATCTGGGTGAAGCCGCAGTAGAAGAAGATGCCTTCCAGAACGCAGTAGTAGGCGATCAGGTTGCGCAGCAGCTCTTTGTCGGTTTCCGGGGTGCCGGTGTTGAATTCCGGGTCGGAGATGGCGCGGGTGTACTTCAGGCCCCAGGCGGCTTTCTTCGCGACCGACGGGATCTCGTGGTACATGTTGAAGATCTCGCCTTCATCCATGCCCAGCGACTCGATGCAGTACTGGTAGGCGTGGGTGTGGATCGCCTCTTCGAAGGCCTGGCGCAGGATGTACTGGCGGCACTCCGGGTTGGTGATCAGGCGATACACGGCCAGGGCCAGGTTGTTGGCAACCAGGGAGTCGGCGGTGGAGAAGAAGCCGAGGTTGCGCATGACGATGCGGCGCTCGTCTTCGGTCAGGCCGTCCTGGCTCTTCCACAGGGCGATGTCGGCGGTCATGTTGACCTCTTGCGGCATCCAGTGGTTGGCGCAGCCGTCGAGGTACTTCTGCCAGGCCCAGTCGTACTTGAATGGCACCAGCTGGTTGAGGTCGGCGCGGCAGTTGATCATGCGCTTTTCATCGACCGCAACGCGGGCAGCAGAACCTTCCAGCTCGGCCAGGCCTTCGGCAACGTCGAGGGCGTCAAGGGCAGCCTTGGCGCGTTTTACGGCTTCGGAGTCAGAAGCGGTAGCGGCACGGGCTTCCAGGGCGGCGGCACCGCCGGCGCTGTCGAGCTTGTCGAGGGTGGCAGCGGCGTTGGCCTGCGCAGGGGTGTTGCCTTTGGCGGCTACTTCGCCGTCTTCCTTGTCGAATTCGTCCCAGCTCAGCATGGTTTGGCTCCTGCTTGAGGGTCGCCCTCAGGCAACCGGTTGGATTTTAAGAATGTGATGCCTGACGCAAGGCCGTTACGGCGAATGGACAGCTCGAGAGGCTGACTCTCGTTACATCTGGATGTGCTTGTGCCTGGCCAGGCCTCACAGAGGGGCCAGGGACTTGAAAGGTGCCCTTTTCAGAGGGGGCGCAGTATACCGGAATTCGCCTTCGATCGGGGTGCGAGTCTGGCCGGCAAGGGTAACTTTTTCGACCGGTTTGGCGCGCATCCGTTCACCAAGGGTGTGCCGTGCGTTCGGGCAAGAGTGTAGCCGCTAAACGAAGGTTTGGCACTATATGTTGTGGTTTTTTGTTTGTTAAACACTGTATATGGGGTTTGCGCGTCATGTAGGAGCAGCCTTGTGCTGCGAAGAGGCCAGCGTAAGCACAGCACATTTCGCTGGCATAACCGGCCTCTTCGCAGCACAAGGCTGCTCCTACACAGCACGTGTTAGCTGCACTGCTTGCGCAGGGTCTCGACCACATGTGTCTTGGGGTGCTTGCGTGCTTCTTCGACCGAGGTGAAGCGGCCGGTTTCAGCATTGCGACCAATTTTGCGAGTTGCCACTTTTTTCCGCGCCATGGGGTACGTCCTTTTTTGAGAGGTCCTGCTCTTTTACCGAGCCGCGCGAGCGGTGGGCAAAGGGTAAGGCTTCTCTGGAGCGCGGATACAAAAATGCCGCAAGGGGCGCCCGTGGGCACCCCTTGCGGCATCAGGCCTTACTGGCAGGCTTCGCAGTCAGGCTCGTCGATCGCACACGCCTTTGGCACAGGTGCCGGGCCGGCGGCCTGAACCGGGGCGCTGTCGCCGCCGCTGGAAACGGCGTTGAGCTTGCCGGTGTTGATGGTCGACTTCTCGGTGCTGGTCGCAGCCAGGGCACGGAGGTAGTAGGTGGTTTTCAGACCACGGTACCAGGCCATGCGGTAGGTCACGTCCAGCTTCTTGCCCGAAGCGCCAGCGATGTACAGGTTCAGCGACTGAGCCTGGTCGATCCACTTCTGGCGACGCGAGGCAGCATCGACGATCCACTTGGTCTCGACCTCGAACGCGGTGGCGTACAGGTCTTTCAGCTCTTGCGGGATACGCTCGATCTGCTGCACCGAACCGTCGTAGTACTTCAGGTCGTTGATCATTACCGAGTCCCACAGGCCGCGGGCTTTCAGGTCGCGAACCAGGTACGGGTTGATCACGGTGAATTCGCCCGACAGGTTCGATTTCACATACAGGTTCTGGTAGGTCGGCTCGATGGACTGCGACACGCCAGTGATGTTGGCGATGGTCGCGGTCGGCGCGATGGCCATGATGTTCGAGTTACGAATACCTTTTTGTACGCGAGCACGCACCGGCGCCCAGTCCAAGGTCTCGTTCAGGTCGACGTCGATGTACTTCTGGCCACGGGCCTCGATCAGGATCTGTTGCGAATCCAGCGGCAGGATGCCTTTGGACCACAGCGAGCCCTGGAAGGTCTCGTAGGCGCCACGCTCGTCGGCCAGGTCGCAGGACGCCTGGATCGCGAAGTAGCTGACCGCTTCCATCGACTTGTCGGCGAACTCGACCGCAGCGTCGGAACCGTAGGCGATGTGCTGCAGGTACAGTGCGTCCTGGAAGCCCATGATGCCCAGGCCAACAGGGCGGTGCTTGAGGTTCGAGTTACGCGCTTGCGGCACCGAGTAGTAGTTGATGTCGATCACGTTGTCGAGCATGCGCACGGCGGTGTTCACGGTGCGTTGCAGTTTGGCGGTGTCCAGCTTGCCATCGACGATGTGGTTCGGCAGGTTGATCGAGCCCAGGTTGCAGACCGCGATCTCGTCCTTGTTGGTGTTCAGGGTGATCTCGGTGCACAGGTTCGAGCTGTGGACCACGCCCACGTGCTGCTGCGGCGAACGCAGGTTGCACGGGTCCTTGAAGGTCAGCCATGGGTGGCCGGTCTCGAACAGCATCGACAGCATCTTGCGCCACAGGTCTTTGGCCTGGATGGTCTTGAACACCTTGATCTTGTTGTACTCGGTCAGGGCTTCGTAGTACTCGTAGCGCTCTTCGAAGGCCTTGCCGGTCAGGTCGTGCAGATCAGGCACTTCCGAGGGCGAGAACAGGGTCCACTTGCCGTCATCGAAGACGCGCTTCATGAACAGGTCAGGGATCCAGTTGGCGGTGTTCATGTCGTGGGTACGACGACGATCATCACCGGTGTTCTTGCGCAGCTCGATGAATTCTTCGATGTCCAGGTGCCAGGTTTCCAGGTAGGCACAGACAGCGCCCTTGCGCTTGCCGCCCTGATTGACCGCAACGGCGGTGTCGTTGACCACTTTCAGGAAGGGTACGACGCCCTGGGATTTACCGTTGGTGCCCTTGATGTAGGAGCCCAGTGCACGCACAGGGGTCCAGTCGTTGCCCAGGCCACCGGCGAATTTCGACAGCATGGCGTTGTCGTGGATCGCGTGGTAGATGCCCGACAGGTCGTCCGGCACGGTGGTCAGGTAGCAGCTAGACAGCTGCGGGCGCAGGGTTCCGGCGTTGAACAGGGTCGGGGTCGAGGCCATGTAGTCGAAGGACGACAACAGGTTGTAGAACTCGATCGCACGGGCTTCTTTTTCTTTCTCTTCCAGCGCCAGGCCCATGGCCACACGCATGAAGAATACCTGTGGCAGCTCGAAGCGTACGCCATCCTTGTGGATGAAGTAGCGGTCGTACAGGGTCTGCAGGCCCAGGTAGGTGAACTGCTGGTCGCGCTCGTGGTTGATCGCCTTGCCCAGTTTTTCCAGGTCGAAGTCGGCCAGCGCCGGGTTCAGCAGCTCGAACTCGATACCTTTGGCGACGTAGGCTGGCAGCGCCTTGGCGTACAGCTCGGCCATCTCGTGGTGGGTAGCGCTGTCGGCAACGCTGAGGAAGCCCAGGCCTTCGGCACGCAGGGTGTCCATCAGCAGGCGGGCGGTGACGAACGAGTAGTTCGGCTCGCGCTCGACCAAGGTACGGGCGGTCATCACCAGGGCAGTGTTGACGTCCTTGATGGCCACGCCGTCGTACAGGTTCTTCAGGGTTTCGCGCTGGATCAGGTCGCCATCGACTTCGGCCAGGCCTTCGCAGGCTTCGCTGATGATGGTGTTCAGGCGCGCCATGTCCAGCGGCGCCAGGCTGCCGTCGGCCAAGGTGATGCGGATGCTTGGGTGCGGCTCGACCACGGCGTCGGTGTTGGCGCGGGTGGCGCGCTCTTTTGCACGCTGGTCGCGGTAGATCACGTAGTCGCGGGCGACTTTCTGCTCACCGGCACGCATCAGGGCCAGTTCGACCTGGTCCTGGATTTCTTCGATGTGGATGGTGCCACCCGATGGCATGCGACGCTTGAACGTGGCAGTGACCTGCTCGGTCAGGCGCGCGACGGTGTCGTGGATACGCGACGAGGCGGCGGCGGTGCCGCCTTCAACTGCGAGGAACGCCTTGGTGATGGCCACGGTGATCTTGTCGTCGGTGTAGGGGACGACAGTGCCGTTGCGCTTGATCACGCGCAGTTGGCCGGGGGCGGTGGCAGCCAGATCCTGGTTGGAATCGGCGGCCTGCGGCACCTGGGCCTGCGGGTTCTCGCGAGTTGTGTCGGTTTGCATGGGTGGGTGTCTCCACAGTTTCTATATTGTACAGGCGCCTTTTGGGCGCCCACCGTTCCGTCCACTTGCTCGATCACCCGTGCGGGGATGCGTCATGCGCGCGCATCCGCCCGCTCGGGCGTACCGACTTCGGGACAGACTCAGGAATAAGGGGCAATAGCTTGCCGCTCCCTGGCCGAAGTCAAAGGTTTTGGGCAGTACCCAAAAGCTGTTGCAGTTCAGTAGTCCGCTGGAGCGGTATGGCTGGTCAAATCACCTGAAGTTCAACCGGGAAATCGAATAATTTGCCGGGTTGACTTTTGTGTGTGATTTTGCACGAACCCCAACATGTAGTGGTTCGCTGCGATCGGGATACAAGATAATGCGGTATCAGGGTCTTTGCAAGGCGAGCGCCTGTGGATAAGTTGTGCGTACTTTGTGGGTATGGCCTGTAGGCCTTGTGCCAAGTGGTGTGCAGTATTTTTCTTCAGTGCGCTGCCCCAAGGCAGAATTTTGAGGGCGCGAACCCTACCACAAAAAACGGTTCAGTCCAGTGGCGAGTGTGGCACTGCAGGTCGGTTGGCAGTGCTCGGGGCGGAACGTAGTATCGACGATAGAAAAACAACAATTGAAAGGCAAAAGCCATGGACCAACCCATCCCCCGCATCCTCATCGTCGAAGACGACCAGCGCCTGGCCGAGCTCACGGCCGAATACCTCCAAGCCAACGGCTTCGAGGTGGCCGTCGAGGGCGATGGCGGCCGCGCGGTGCGACGCATTGTCGACAGCCAGCCTGACCTGGTGATTCTCGACCTCATGCTCCCCGGTGAAGACGGCCTGAGCATCTGCCGCCGGGTGCGCGGCCAATATGCGGGCCCGATCCTCATGCTCACCGCCCGCAGCGACGAACTCGACCAAGTGCAGGGCTTGGACCTGGGCGCCGACGACTATGTGTGCAAGCCCGTGCGCCCGCGCGTGTTGCTGGCGCGTATCCAGGCCCTGCTGCGGCGCAGCGAAGCGCCCGAAAGCAAGCGTCTGGACCTGGCCTTCGGCCCGCTGCGCATCGACAACCGCCTGCGCGAGGCGCGGCTGGGCGAGCAACTGATAGACCTGACCGGCGCCGAATTCGACCTGCTCTGGCTGCTGGCCAGCAACGCCGGCCGGGTTTTGTCGCGCGAGCAGATCTTCACCGCCCTGCGCGGTGTCGGCTACGACGGCCAGGACCGCTCCATCGATGTGCGCATTTCCAAGATCCGCCCTAAGATCGGTGACGACCCGATCCACCCACGCCTGATCAAGACCCTGCGCAGCAAGGGTTACCTGTTCGTCGGCGAGGCGCCATGAACAACTCGATCTTTCTGCGCATCTATGGCGGCATGCTCGCCGTGCTGGTGCTGGTGGCGCTGCTCGGGGTGCTCAGCCTGCACCTGGTCAACGAAGTGCGCGCCGCCCAGCACCGCGAGGGCCTGGCCCAAGGCACTTTCAGCCTGATGGCCGACAACCTGGCCGTGCAGAACGAAACCGAACGCAAGCGCTCATTGCTGATGTGGGAGCGCCTGCTTGGGGTGCCGTTGGCGCTGCAGCCGATGTCGGCGCGCACCCTTGACGGTGGCCAGCGGGCCCGGTTGTATCGCGGCCTGGTGGTGGTCGAAAAGACCGGCCCGCACGCCGCCCAGGTGCTGCGCAAGGTTGGCCGCGAGGATGTACTGCTGGTGGCCCAGATCAAGCAGGTCAGCGAGCAGTTGGCCCGGGCCACCCTTTACCTGTTGGCGGACGAGCTGGTGCGTTACCCGGTGACCGAGCAGCAGCAGCGCCTTGCGCAACTCAAGCAGAGCAAGGGGTTTGGTTTCGACATCGCCCTGCAACGCCTGGAGCGGGTCGGCCTGGATGACGACCAGCGGCGGCGGGTAGAGGAGGGCGATACCGTCATGGCCCTGGGCAAGGATGGCGATTCGATCCGTGTGTTCTCCGGGCTCTCGGGGTCTCCCTGGGTGCTGGAAATCGGCCCGTTGCATCAGCTCAACCCGTACCCGCCGCAGTTGCTGATCTTGATAGCCTTTCTCGGGCTGTGCCTGATCGGACTGGTGGTGTATCTGCTGGTGCGCCAGCTGGAGCGTCGTGTGTCGGGCCTGGAGATTGCGGCTACGCGTATTGCCCAGGGCAGCCTGGACACCCGTGTGCCGGCCGGTGACGCCGATTCGGTCGGGCGCCTGGCTGCAGCATTCAATGGCATGGCCGAGCACCTGCAGCGCTCGTTGACCATGCAGCGCGAGCTAGTGCGGGCGGTGTCCCACGAGCTGCGCACACCGGTGGCGCGCCTGCGCTTTGGCCTGGAGATGATCGAGACCGCGAGTACCGACCAAGCCCGCGCCAAGCACCTGGCCGGCATGGATGGCGACATCCAGGACCTGGACAAGCTGGTCGACGAGATGCTGACTTACGCGCGCCTTGAGCAAGGTGCGCCTGCGCTGAAATTCCAGCGGGTCGACCTCGATGCCTTGTTTGACCGGGTGATCGAGGAACTGGCGCCACTGCGGGCCGGCATCAAGGTGGTACGCGGTGCTTGCCAAGGGCCTGAAACTGATGGGGCCTGGGTCGAGGCCGAGCCACGCTACCTGCATCGGGCGCTGCAAAACCTGGTGAGCAACGCCATGCGCCATGCCGAAGGCGAAGTTCGGCTCAGTTACCAACTGGGGCAGCAACGCTGCAGGGTCGATGTGGAAGATGACGGGCCAGGCATCCCGGAGGGCGTTTGGGACCGCATCTTCACGCCCTTCACCCGGCTCGACGACAGCCGCACCCGGGCTTCTGGTGGGCATGGGTTGGGCCTGTCGATCGTTCGGCGGATCATCTACTGGCACGCTGGCAGGGCCACGGTAGGGCGCAGCGAGGCGCTGGGCGGCGCCTGCTTCAGCCTCAACTGGCCGCGTGCACAGGCGCCCCAGTAAAGGTCAGACGCTGATCAGGCTCAGCAGGTGGCCGTCCTGAAGGCAGAACTGGCCCTGCAGTTCACTGCCGCGTTGCCATTCGGGTGACAGGTCGGTGAGCAAGCGCAGGCGGGCCAAACCCTCGGTGGACCACTCCAGCACTTCGGCGTGCTCGAAATAGAAACGCTGGCGAGTCAGCGGGTAGAGGGTCTTGAACAGGCTTTCTTTGAGCGAAAAGGTCAGCGTCACTGTCAGGCCTAGCTGGCGGCGGTCCAGGCGCTCACGTTCGGCGGGGGTGAGGATTTCCGCCATCAGGCGCTCGGCACGCTCGTCATCGAGCAGCGACTCCTGATCCAGGCCCAGGCCGCGGCAGCTGCCTTGGCCCGCGACGACGGCGGCGGCCCAACCTTTGCCGTGGGTGATCGAGCCGTGGATACCGGCCGGCCAGATGGGCGAGCGGTCTTCGTGGGTGCCCGGCACAAAGTCGCGGCCATCCAGCCGTTGCAAGGCGGCGCGGGCGCAGACACGGCCGGCCAGGTACTCGGCCTGGCGCTTGGCCACCGAGCGTTGCAGGCTGGCGCTTTGTGCAATGCCGGCACGCTGGAAGTCGTCGGCAGCCAGGTGGGCCGGGTCGAAGGCACAGCTGACCAACACTGCACCCGGCAACGGGCGGGGCAGGGGCCAGTGGTGCTGAAGTGGGGAGCAGCAGGTGGGAAGTGTGTTCATGGGGGCTATTGTGCCAGCCGCGACGCCTGTGTGGGAGCGGCCTTGCGTCGCGATGGGCCGCAAAGCGGCCCCGGCGATCGTTACTTGAACACGTTCTTGAAGAAGGCCTGCATATCCGCCCATGAGCTTTCATCGGCTGCCTTGTTGTAACCAATGTCCGGCCCACCATGCTCGCCATGGCTCAAACGGTCGGCGTCCGGGTTGGTGAAGCCATGCTTGGCCCCGGGGATGCTGACGAATTTGTAGTTGACCTTGGCCGCGTCCATTTCCGCCTTGAACGCTTCGACCTGTTGTTCGTTGACCATGCTGTCCGCCGCGCCGTGCTCGACCAGTATGTCGGCCCTGACCACGCCCGGCTTGGCTGGCGTCTGGGTGGCCAGCGCGCCATGAAAACTCACCACGCCATCGAGTTTTTCTCCCCGGCGCGCCGCATCGAGCACCACCTTGCCGCCGAAGCAGTAACCCACGGCGCCCAGTTGGTGCTTGTTGACGTTCGGCTGTTTTTTCAGCAACTCCAGGCCCGCGTCGAAGCGCGCGGCCGCCGCAGCCGGGTCTTTCATCGCTTCGGCCATGAACGCCTGAGCATCCTGCGGATGCTCGGTGTGCTTGCCATCGCCATACATGTCGATCGCCAGCGCTTTGTAGCCCAAGGCTGCCAGGTCACGGGCGCGGCGCTTGGCGTAGTCGTTCAGGCCCCACCACTCATGCACCACGACGATGCCCGGGCGTTTGTCGTCCAGCGCATCGTCATAGGCGTAGTAGCCGACATAGCGCTTGCCATCGTCGTCCTGGTAGGGGATCTCGCGGGTCACTACCGCCGCCTGGGCGAGGGCGGCGCTGCACATCAAGGTCAGGGCCAGCAGGGCGCGCATGTTTACTACTCCTTGTCTTGCAGACAGTTCGTTCAGCCCTGGTTCAGCCAGGGTTCAGTCACGGTTCAGGGTGCCCTCCTTACTCTAGCTTCCAGACAGAAACAGCGCATCCAACTGGAGTACGAAGCCATGAAAACCTTCAACACCTTGCTCGCCGCCATGGCCGTCTGCGCCGCAGGCATTACCACCGCCCAGGCCGCCGATGAAAACTTCGCCAGCCTGACCTACGGCCAGACCAGCGATAAAGTCCGCAAGTCGGGCCTGTTGCAACGCAACACCGACAACCTGAACGCCGACGGCATCATCGGCAAGGACGACACCTGGGGCGTGCGCGTGGGTAAGATCAACGACCAAGGTCGCTACTACATGACCTACGATAACGTCTCAGGCGACCACAGCGGCCTCAAGTTGCGCCAGGAAAACCTGCTGGGCAGCTATGACCTGTTCCTGCCGGTGGGCGATACCACCAAACTGTTCGGCGGCGGCAGCCTGGGCATGACCAAGCTGACCCAGGATTCTCCAGGTGCCAGCCGTGATACCGACTATGGCTACGCGGTGGGCCTGCAGGCAGGCGTGATCCAGGAGATCACCGACAAGGCGTCGGTGGAGATGGGCTACCGTTACCTGCGCACCAATGCTGCAACCGAGGTGGGCGCCAGCGGCGGCCCGAAAGACGGCACCCTGCGCCTGACCAGCAGTGCACAAACTTACCTGTCGGCGAACTACAAGTTCTGAGGTAGTTGTTATCCTGCACTGGCCTCTTCGCAGCGCAAGACTGCTCCTGCATCGGGCAACCACTGTGCCTGTAGGAGCAGCCTTGCGCTGCGAAGAGGCCGGCACAGGCCATATAAACAAGGAGCTGCACATGAAACTGCTGGTGGTCGAGGACGAAGCGCTGCTTCGCCATCACCTCTACACCCGCCTGGGCGAAAGCGGCCACGTGGTCCAGGCTGTCGCCGATGCCGAAGAGGCCCTTTACCAGGCCGAGCAGTACCACTTCGACCTCGCCGTGATCGACCTTGGGCTACCGGGCATGAGCGGCCTGGAACTGATCGGCCGCCTGCGCAGCCAGAACAAGACCTTCCCCATTCTCATCCTCACCGCCCGTGGCAACTGGCAGGACAAGGTCGAAGGCCTGGCCGCCGGTGCCGACGATTACCTGGTCAAACCCTTCCAGTTCGAAGAACTCGAAGCGCGCCTCAACGCGCTGCTGCGCCGCTCCAGCGGGTTCACCCAGTCGACCATCGCCGCAGGCCCGCTGCTGCTCGACCTCAACCGCAAGCAGGCGACCCTGGACGATCAGCCCCTGGCCCTGACCGCCTACGAATACCGCATCCTCGAATACCTCATGCGCCACCACCAGCAGGTGGTGGCCAAGGACCGCCTGATGGAGCAACTCTACCCAGGCGATGAAGAACGTGACCCCAATGTGATCGAGGTGCTGGTAGGGCGCCTGCGCCGCAAGCTGGAAGGTGATAACGGCTTCAAACCGATCGACACAGTGCGCGGCCTGGGTTACCTGTTTACCGAGCGCTGCCGATGATCCGTTCCCTGCGGGTGCGCCTGATGTTGGCGGCCGCAGTGCTGGCGCTGCTGTTCATGCTGGCGCTGCTGCCTGCCTTGCAGAAGGCGTTCAGCCTTGCCCTGCAGGAATCCATCGAGCAACGCCTGGCCTCGGACGTGACCACGCTGATCTCCGCCGCCCGCATCGAGCACGGCCAATTGCAGATGCCGACACTGCTGCCGGACGAACGCTATAACCTGCCCTACACCGGCCTGCTCGGCTATATCTTCGACCGCGACGGCAACCTGGTGTGGCAGTCGCGGGCCACTGCAGACCAGAACATCAACTACCGCCCCCGCTATGACGGCCGTGGCAACGAATTCGCCCGCATCCATCAAGGCGATGGCGAAGAGTTCTTCGTCTATGACGTCGAGATCAAGCTGCTCGGCGGCCAGAGCGCGGCCTACAGCATCGTTGCGCTGCAACCGGTGCGCGAGTACCAGCACACCCTCGATGGCCTGCGCGAAAAGCTCTACCTGGGGTTTGGCGCAGCCTTGCTGGCGCTGCTGGTGCTGTTGTGGGCTGGCCTGACCTGGGGCCTGCGTTCGCTGCGGCGGCTGAGCCGCGAGCTGGACGAGGTCGAGGCCGGCGCGCGTGACGGGTTGAGCCGCGAGCACCCCCGTGAGCTGCTGCGCCTGACCGGTTCGTTGAACCGCCTGCTGCACAGCGAGCGCGAACAACGTCAGCGCTACCGTGACTCCCTGGATGACTTGGCGCACAGCCTGAAGACACCGCTGGCGGTGTTGCAAGGGGTGGGCGAGAGCTTGCGCCAGCGCAGCGGTGAGCGCGAGCAGGCGCGCGTGCTGCAAAGCCAGATCGAGCGCATGAGCCAGCAGATCGACTACCAACTGCAGCGCGCCAGCCTGCGCAAGAGCGGCCTGGTGCGTCACAGCGTGCAACTCAAGCCCTTGCTCGACAGCTTGTGCAGCACCTTGGCCAAGGTCTACCGCGACAAGCAGGTCAGCGTCGCGCTGGACATACCCGAGGCCGCGCAGCTGCCGATGGAGCAGGGCGCGCTGCTGGAACTGCTCGGCAACCTGCTGGAAAACGCCTACCGGTTGAGCCTGGGGCACGTACGGGTGAGCCTGGAAGAAACCCCAGGCCAACTGACGCTGTGCATCGAAGACGATGGGCCAGGGGTGCCGGCCGATCAGCGCGAGCGCATTCTGGAGCGCGGCGAGCGGCTGGACAGCCAGCACCCGGGGCAGGGCATCGGGCTGGCGGTGGTCAAAGACATCGTCGACAGCTATGACGCCGGCTTGAGCCTGGGTGATTCGCCGCTGGGTGGCGCGGCGTTCCGGATCACCTTCACGCTGGATTGATCGGCAGTACCCGCCCTTTCACAGGCATGCACATGCTTGAAAGCAGTGCTCCCCTGTGGGAGCGGGTTCACCCGCGAAAGGGCCATACCGCCATACACTATGGGCGGATTCCCGCCATCACCCCTTGTACAAATCCCGCCAACGGGCGGAAATCCGCCAGCCTTCCTCAGCTTTTTCGCCCTGTCGTTGGGCACTTGTCCCTAGCAATCTCGGCCTTTGCACCCTTCGTGGGCATTTTGGCATTGCCCTTGCTATTGATCCTGGCAGAGGCCTGCCCAGGCAGCTCGAACACAACGACAAATCCCTCCATGTGCAGGAGGGTTAGCGATTCAGGTGCCCCATCACCCTGGGAAGGGTGAACCGGCACACTTGAGGAAATTAGCCATGACGACACGTCAGCCGCTGTACAAATCCCTGTATGTCCAGGTGTTGGTCGCCATCACCATCGGCATCCTGCTCGGCCACTTCTATCCCGAAACCGGCGTTGCCCTCAAACCCCTGGGTGACGGGTTCGTCAAACTGATCAAAATGGTCATCGCCCCGATCATCTTCTGCACCGTGGTCAGCGGCATCGCTGGCATGCAGAGCATGAAGTCGGTAGGCAAGACCGGCGGCTACGCGCTCCTGTACTTTGAAATCGTCTCCACCATCGCCCTGATCATCGGCCTCGTCGTCGTCAACGTGGTCAAGCCAGGCGCTGGCATGCACATCGACGTCACCACCCTGAACGCCAGCAGCGTGGCCGCTTATGCCGCCGCCGGCGCGCAGCAGACCACCGTTGGCTTCCTGCTCAACATCATCCCCAACACTGTGGTCGGTGCCTTCGCCAACGGCGATATCCTGCAAGTGCTGATGTTCTCGGTGATCTTCGGCTTCGCCCTGCACCGCCTGGGCAGCTACGGCAAGCCGGTGCTCGACCTGATCGACCGCTTCGCCCATGTCATGTTCAACATCATCAACATGATCATGAAGCTGGCCCCGGTCGGTGCCTTCGGTGCCATGGCCTTCACCATCGGCCAGTACGGCGTGGGTTCGCTGGTGCAGTTGGGCTACCTGATGGCCTGCTTCTACGTGACCTGCCTGCTGTTCGTCCTGGTGGTCCTCGGCGGTATCTGCCGCGCTCACGGCTTCAGCGTCCTCAAGCTGATCCGCTACATCCGCGAAGAGCTGATGATCGTGCTGGGCACGTCTTCTTCTGAGTCCGCGCTGCCACGTATGCTGGCGAAGATGGAGCGCCTGGGTGCGAAGAAATCGGTAGTTGGCCTGGTCATCCCGACGGGCTACTCGTTCAACCTGGACGGCACCTCGATCTACCTGACCATGGCCGCCGTGTTCATCGCCCAGGCGACTGACACCACCATGGACATCACCCACCAGATCACCCTGCTGCTGGTACTGTTGGTGGCGTCCAAAGGCGCTGCTGGCGTGACCGGTTCGGGCTTCATCGTGCTGGCAGCCACCCTGTCGGCGGTTGGCCACCTGCCGGTTGCTGGCCTGGCGCTGATCCTGGGCATCGACCGCTTCATGTCCGAAGCCCGTGCCTTGACCAACCTGGTCGGTAACGCCGTTGCCACCGTGGTCGTGGCCAAGTGGGTCAATGAAATGGACAACGACAAGCTGGCTTCGGAGCTGGCATCTGGCGGCGCACCGCTGGAAGACACCCGTCCGACCGACGACCTGGGCGTGGCTGAAGGCCCGGCGCGCTGATCGCGGTTAGGCAATGAAAAAGGCGACCTTCGGGTCGCCTTTTTTGTGCACGCTCGGATCAATGATCCAACACGACTTCCAGCACGCGGATCAGCGCCGGCTGCGGATAATGCCAGCGCACCTGCACATCCCAGAACTTGACCCCATACACCCGCTCCGGTGGTGGCACCTGATACGCCGGCCGCGGGTCTTGCCCGAGGCACTGCTCGATCAGCTCCACCAGTGGCTCGCCCAGGCGCAGCGCATGCGCGTGGGCCTGAGGCAGGGCATCGTCGTGCCATTGCACGGCAATGGCGGCGGGCGCTTCGCTGGCCATCTGGTTACTGGCACCGGCAATGCTGTCGGCATAGGGTACGTAAGGCTTGATATCCAGCACCGGGGTGCCATCGAGCAGGTCGATCCCGGACAGCAGCAGGCGCCCAGGCTCCACGCCTTCCAGGCGTACCACCGACTGGCCAATACCATTGGGCCTGTGGGTGGCACGGGTGGCGAACACGCCCATGCTCTTGTTGCCGCCCAGGCGCGGTGGGCGCACTTTCAGGCGTGGCTTGTCTTCCAGGGCCTGGTGGAACAGAAACAACAGCCAGACATGGCTGACCTGCTCCAGGCCCGCCACGGCATCACCCTGGTCGAACGGCGGCAGCAGCTCCAGCACGCCACGCGCCGCGGGTGCCAGGTGGGGCTGGCGCGGGATGGCGAACTTTTCCTTGAAGCAGGAGCGGACGATGCCGATCGGTGAAACCGTATGCTGCATGGCCACTTAGCCGCGCACGCGCAGGGTCAGGCCCTTGAGGAAGTTGCGCAGCAACTGGTCGCCGCAGGGCCGGTAGTTGTCATGGCCGACCTTGCGGAACAGCGCGCTGAGTTCGGGTTTGGAGACCGGGAAGTTGACCGACTTGAGTATCGCGTGCAGGTCTTCTTCCTTGAGCTCGAACGCCACGCGCAGCTTTTTCAGAATGGTGTTGTTGGTCACCGGCAGCTCGACCGGCTGTTGCGGGCGGCTGTCGTCCTTGCCGCGGCGATGAATCACCAGGCCATCCAGAAAGTGCGCCATCACCGGGTCGGGGCAGCGCACGAAGCCGGGCTCTTCCTCTTTCTTGAGGTAGCTGGCCAGGGTCTCGGCGCTGACCTCCAGGCCCGACAGCTTGATGATGCCGACCATTTTGGCGTCGTTGATCTTGAGCATGTAGCGCAGGCTGCGCAGTACATCGTTGTGGTTCATTTGGCTGAAATCCTGTTCTGAGCCGTGCCATCCGGCGCGGCGGTATTGCTTAGAAACGTTCGCTGGTAGCCATGTAGCGCCACTGTCCCAGTGGCAGCTTGCCCATGGACACACCGCCCAGGCGAATGCGGCGCATGCTGATTATCTGCAGGCGCAGGCTGGCGCACAGTTCGGAAATCTGCCCCGGCTGCGGGTTTTTCAAGGCCAGGCGCAGGTGGGTTTCGTTCTGCCAGCTGGCTTTGGCCTTGGGTAACTCCCGGTCATTGCGCATCACACCACGGGCCAGGCGCTCCAGCGCCTGCGGGGTGGCTTCGCCGCTGACTTCGATGATGTATTCCTGCTCCAGGCGACGCAGGTCGGCGTCGATCTTGCGCGCTACGCGCCAATCCTGGGTGAAAATCTGCAGGCCGCTGGCGCCACGCTCGAGGGGGGCAATGCAGGACAGCTTGGTGAAGTGCCCATGCAGCGGCCGAACACCTTCACGGTGCGCCTCGCTGAGGGTGTCCATAGTCATGCTGATACGGGCCGACTCGGTGTCCAGGCCGGCAGGCTGGTTGAGCAGGAGGGTCACGGGTTCGAGATTTTCGGCACGCGCACCGGGCAGCAGCTCGACGTGTTGGCCGTCGACCTTGAACTGCGGCTGCTCGACCACCACGCCATCGACCGTGACCCAGCCGCCTTCGATGTACAGCTCGGCTTCGCGGCGGGAACAGCCGAATTGCTCGATAAGGCGTTTGGACAGGCGGACGGGCTCAGACATGACGGCGATTCGCAAAGGCAGGGAAAGGCCGCCATTGTACCTGCCTGGGCGGTCGAGGGGCTGGGAATCTGTGTCATTTACGCCGTTTTGGCGAGACAACACGGCAGAAGCGTCAGGCCCCTGCGCGGATCAGCCGCAGGTGCAGCAAAGGGTAGGGCTGCCCCAGCCCATCGGTCTGCGAACGGCCAACTACCTCAAAACCTTCGTGCAGGTAGAACCCCAGCGCCTGCGGGTTCTGCTCATTGACATCCAGACGTTCGGCATTCAGTTCATCGATGGCGTAATGCAGCAGCCGTTTACCAATGCCCTTGCCACGGCATGAGGGCGCGACGAACAGCATGTCCACCCGCCCATTGGCCACGCCGGCAAAGCCCTGGATGCGTTGCTGTGAGTCCTTGCAGCAAATCAGCATCACCGCATCGAGGTAGCGGTGCAGCACATGTTCGCGCAGCAGCAGGATATAGGCATCAGGCAGGAAATCGTGGGTCGCGCGCACCGAGTCTTCCCAAACCTGGGTCAGTTCGGGGTAGTCGCGCAGATGGGGGGTGTGCAGCGTCGAAACCTGGCGCATCCGTGTATTCCTCCTGGGCACTGAGGAAAACGATAGATGCAAATGCAAAGGTCGGCGTCAGATCAGCCTAACCATTCCATTGTAGGAGCAGCCTTGTGCTGCGAAGAGGCCAGTGGCAATTCCGTAAATCTTCGCTGCTAGTACCGGCCTCTTCGCAGCACAAGGCTGCTCCTACCGGGAGTGCGCATGACCGGAGGGTGTGGGCGGATGTGGCAACACAAGGGGCGCAATGCGCCCCCGGTATTTCAGCGCTTTGCGTTGATCAGACAGGCTCTGCCCACATGTCGTACTCGTCGGCATCCACCACCCGGCAACGCACTTTGTCGCCGGGTTTGAAGCCATGGTCGCCATCGATGAACACGCTGCCGTCGATCTCTGGCGCATCGAAGAAGCTGCGGCCTACCGAACCTTGCTCCTCGACTTCGTCGATCAGCACTTCGATCTCTTTGCCGATGCGCAGCTGCAGGCGCGCGCTGCTGATGGCTTGCTGATGCGCCATGAAGCGGTCCCAGCGGTCCTGCTTGACGTCATCCGGCACTTCGTCCAGGCCCAGGTCGTTGGCCGGGGCGCCTTCGACAGGCGAGTACTGGAAGCAGCCGACGCGGTCGAGCTGGGCTTCGGTCAGCCAGTCGAGCAGGTACTGGAAGTCTTCTTCGGTTTCGCCAGGGAAGCCGACGATGAAGGTCGAACGGATCACCAGCTCAGGGCACTGCTCGCGCCAGTTCTTGATGCGCGCCAGGGTACGGTCTTCGAAGGCCGGGCGCTTCATCGACTTGAGCACTTTCGGGCTGGCGTGCTGGAACGGGATATCCAGATACGGCAGGATCTTGCCGGCGGCCATCAGTGGGATCACGTCGTCTACGTTCGGGTACGGGTACACATAATGCAGGCGGACCCAGGCGCCCAGGCTGCTCAGCGCTTCGCACAGCTCGAGCATGCGGGTCTTGACCGGGCGGCCGTTCCAGAAGTCGGTCTTGTACTTCACGTCGACGCCATAGGCGCTGGTGTCCTGGGAAATCACCAGGATCTCCTTGACGCCCGCCTTGACCAGGCGCTCGGCCTCGCTCAACACTTCACCCACCGGGCGGCTGACCAGTTTGCCGCGCATCGACGGGATGATGCAGAAGCTGCAGCTGTGGTTGCAGCCTTCGGAAATCTTCAGGTAGGCGTAGTGACGCGGGGTCAGCTTGACGCCTTGAGGCGGCACCAGGTCGATCAGCGGGTTGTGGTCCTGGCGTGGCGGCACCACTTCGTGCACGGCGTTGACCACTTGTTCGTACTGCTGCGGGCCGGTAACCGACAACACACTCGGGTGCACATCACGGATGCTGCCTTCCTCGACACCCATGCAACCGGTGACGATGACCTTGCCGTTTTCCTTGATCGCTTCGCCGATCACTTCCAGCGACTCGGCCTTGGCGCTGTCGATGAAGCCGCAGGTGTTGACCACCACCACGTCGGCGTCCTCGTAGGTGGGCACGACTTCATAACCTTCCATGCGCAGCTGGGTCAGAATGCGCTCGGAATCGACCAGGGCTTTTGGGCAACCCAGGCTTACGAAACCTACCTTAGGAGTGGCGGGAGTGGTGGACATGACTAACCTCGGTATTGAATACAGGTCGCCCGACCGGAAACGGGGGCGATCTTGACGGGCGCTTTTTGGCGCCTCTGATCAAAAAGTGCGCAATTCTAGCGAGCGCAAGGTCGCTTGACTAGCAGAAATACGACGAACGCTGTGTTGCGCGGCGGCCCGGCACTGCCTATATCGTCAGTCGCTCTGTGCCGCGCCATTAATCACTTGTTAAGGCTTATTGAAGTCTTATAATCCGCTTATGGGGAACGGGGCGGATATGAACACCATCGAGGAGGTCAAAAAGCGCGATGAACACACCTACTAACGTGCAGATTATCAACGGCGCGGATGGCCGCCCTGCGTTCGTCGTCCTGCCATACGCCGACTACATTGCCAGTCGTCCCCAAGAAGACCTGGTCCCGAATGAAGTCGTGGGGTACATGGTGAAAGAGGGCCTGACTGCCATAGCTGCGTGGCGCAGGCATCTGGACCTGACACAGGCAGAAGTTGCGCAACGGCTGGGCATTTCTCAGTCTGCCTATGCCCAGCAAGAGGCCGCAGAGCGTCCGCGCAAGGCTACTCGCGAGAAGATTGCCGCAGCGCTGGGCATTCCTATGCAGTCGCTGGACCTTTAGCCCTAACACTCCAGGCGAGCCCATCAGCGCCACAGGAAGAAATACGACGAACGCTGCGCTATGCTTCGCGCCGTTGCGTCCGGGTATCTGCCATGCCCTGGCGTGGGGGTGAATTCTATCGGCCGAGAGGGCCGTCTGCGGGAGTGGTCGATGGTTCAGGCAAGCAGTCATGCCGAAGGCGGGCACGAGGGGAAGCAGGGTGCGACGCGGTCGCTGGGCCTGCTCGTGGCGGCGGTCGGGGTGGTCTATGGCGATATCGGCACCAGCCCGCTGTATACGCTCAAAGAAGTCTTTACCGGTGGCTATGGCGTGCCGGTCAACCATGACGGTGTGCTGGGGATCCTGTCGCTGATCCTCTGGTCGCTGCTGTGGGTGGTGTCGTTCAAATACGTGATGTTCATCCTGCGTGCCGACAACCAGGGCGAGGGCGGCACCATGGCGCTTACCGCGCTGGCGCGGCGGGCCACGGCGGCCCATCCGCGGCTGCGTACGCTGATGGTCATCTGCGGGCTGATCGGCGCTTCGCTGTTCTATGGCGACAGCATGATCACCCCGGCGGTGTCGGTCCTGTCGGCGGTCGAGGGCATGGGCCTGGCTTTCGACGGCATCGATCACTGGGTGGTGCCCATCTCGCTGGTGGTGCTGGTTGCGCTGTTCCTGGTGCAAAAGCATGGCACCGACAAGATCGGCAAGCTGTTTGGCCCGATCATGGTGGCCTGGTTCGTGGTGCTGGGGGCCTTGGGGGTGCATGGCATCTCGCAAAGCCCTGAAGTGCTCAGGGCATTCAACCCCGGTTGGGCGGTGAACTTCTTCATTGTTCACCCCGGCATGGGCGTGGCCATTCTTGGTGCCGTGGTGCTGGCGCTGACCGGTGCCGAGGCGCTGTACGCCGACATGGGCCACTTCGGCCGCAAGCCGATTGCCCGCGCCTGGTTCGCCCTGGTGCTGCCGGCGCTGGTGCTCAACTACTTTGGCCAGGGTGCAATACTGCTGCAAAACCCGGAGGCGGCGCGCAACCCCTTCTACCTGCTGGCACCGTCCTGGGCGTTGCTGCCGCTGGTGGGGTTGGCGACCATGGCCACGGTGATCGCCTCGCAAGCCGTGATTTCCGGGGCCTTCTCCCTGACGCGCCAAGCCATCCAGCTGGGCTACATACCGCGCATGCAGATCCAGCACACGTCCAGCGATGAACAGGGGCAGATCTACATCGGTGCGGTGAACTGGACGTTGATGGTCGGTGTGGTGTTGCTGGTCATCGGTTTTGAATCGTCCGGCGCCCTGGCCGCGGCCTATGGTGTGGCGGTCACCGGCACCATGCTGATGACCACCATCTTGGTGTCGTCGGTGATGCTGCTGTTGTGGAAGTGGCCGCCGGTGCTGGCAGTGCCGATTCTGCTGGGCTTTTTGTTCGTGGATGGGCTGTTCTTCGCCGCCAACGTGCCGAAGATCGTGCAGGGCGGGGCTTTCCCAGTGTTGGCGGGCGGCGTGTTGTTCCTGTTGATGAGCACCTGGAAGCGCGGCAAGCAGATTCTTGTCGAGCGCATCGATGAAGGCGCGCTGCCGCTGCCGGTGTTCATCAGCAGCATCCGCATCCAGCCGCCGCACCGGGTTGAAGGGACGGCGGTGTTCCTGACGGCGCGCCCCGACGCCGTGCCCCATGCGCTGCTGCACAACATGTTGCACAACCAGGTGCTGCACAGCCAGGTGGTGCTGCTGACGGTGGTCAGCGAGGACCAGCCACGGGTACCGGAGCAGGAGCGTTTCGAGGTGGAGGCCTATGGCGACGGGTTCTTCCGCGTGCTGTTGCACTTTGGCTTCATGGACGAGCCGGACGTGCCAGCGGCGTTGAAGCTGTGCCACCTGGAAGACCTGGATTTCAGCCCGATGCGCACGACGTACTTCCTTAGCCGCGAAACCGTCATTGCGTCGCGGCTGGAGGGCATGTCGCGCTGGCGCGGGAACCTGTTTGCGTTTCTGCTGAAGAACGCCAACGGCAATCTGCGCTTCTTCAATCTACCGTTGAACCGGGTGATCGAGCTGGGGACCCAGGTCGAGATCTGAGCCAGGTCGGGCTGCTGGAATTGCGCAGCCCGTTCTGCCCTCATCGCCGGCAAGCCGACTCCCACAGGTTCAACAGCGCCCTCAAGCGCTGCACACTTCCTGTGGGAGCAACTGTCTTGTGGTGCTTGTTCCGGGCTCTTCGCAGGCAAGCCCGCTCCCACAGGTGCGGCGCTAGACTTGGAGGCTACAGAGTTCGGGTGGGAGCCGGCTTGCCGGCGATTGGGCCGCATGGCGGCCCCTTTCTATCAGTTCTGCTCCGCCACGCTCGACTTGCCCTGGCGCGTCTCGATCTCGCCGATCAGGCGCTTGGCCAGCGCGGGGTAGTTCTCATCGAAGTGGTGCCCCCCCGGTAGCTTCAGTCGCTCACCGACGGCCGTCTTGTCGGTGCAGCCGCTTTCGTCGGTCTCTTCCACGCCGTAGACGCACACCACTTTGGACGCTGGCAGCTTGGCCATTTCTGGGCCGGTTGGCGCCTCCTGGCCTTCTTTGCCCAGCCAGCCCTCGACCTCGATCTCGAAGCTGCCGCTGCGGGCGAAGGCCAGCAGCATCACCGCGTCGATGCGTTGCTGGTCTTCGGCCGGCAGGCGGTTGTAGATGGCGGGCAGCACGTCGGCGCCAAACGAATAGCCGGTCAATACAAAGCGCTTGGTACCCCATTTCTGACGATAGTGCTGCATCAGTTCCGACAGGTCAGCGGCGCTCTGTTCCGGGGTCTTGTGTTGCCAGTAATAGCGCAGGGTGTCGATACCGACCACCGGGTAGCCCAGCTTGGCCATTTCCCCGGCCACGTCCCGGTCCAGGTCGCGCCAGCCGCCATCTCCGGACAGGAACAGGGTGACGGTGTCGGTGGTTTGCCCAGCCGGCACCTCGACCACCGGGATGGCCAGGGCGTTGCCGTCATGCCCGACCAAGGCTTGGGTCAGCTGCGATTTGAGTACCTGGGGCAAGTGGATGTCGTAATCGCTGATGCTGGTTTCGGCGTTGGCCTGGTCGCGCACGAAGGCGGCGCTGGCGTCATCCGGGTTGTCGTTCCAGGCGACGTTCCAGTGGCCGTGGGCGGCCGACTTGGGCAGTGTGGCCTGGCAGCCGGGTTGCTCGAGGGTGAAGTCGACGGAAATGGCCCGCGCCTTGTCGTCAGTCTGTGCGGCCAACCAGCGCCAGGCTTGTGCCGCACCCGGGCCGATGCCGGCTACCAGGGTCGGTTTCTCGGCGAGCTGGGTCAGTGCCAGGTCCAGCGCTTGCTGCTGCTTGCTGCAGTCGCTAGGCGGCAGGATCACCTGCACCAGCTGGGCTTCCCCAGCCTGGCTCAGGTCCAGCAACTGCTTGTCGGTCAGGGCCTGGTCCTGGGGGACGCCGATGGCGACCCGGGCTTTGGCGTGCACGCCAGGGGTGACACGGGTGATGTGGGTGTCATTCAGGGTCAATTGCTCAAGCCGCGCCTCGGGGGCCGGGCGCGTCCATAGCCAGAAGGCCGCGGCCCCGCCAAGGGCGGCCAGCAGCAGCGCAATCACCAGGTACAGCCAATAGCGTCGGATCATCAGCGTTTCACCAATCCAGTCAGGCCGCCAGCAATCAGGGCGGCAGTGTCGGCCAGTGCCACCAGCGGGTCGAGCCCTGCTGGCACAGCCATGTAACGGGGTTCCCAGTCCGGTTGGAACTTGTCCTTGAAGCGTCGAAGCCCCTGGAAGTTGTAGAGCTGTTCGCCGCGGCGGAACACCATTGAGCCCAGGCGTTGGGTCAACGGCGCGCCACGCCGTGGCTGCAACCCGGAAAGCGGGACCATGCCCAGGCTGAAACGGCCGTAGTCATGGCTTTTGTAGTGCAGGATCAGGCCGATCATCATGAATTCCATGGTCAGCTTCGGCGCTTCTGGGTGGGCGCGCATCAGGTCGAGGCTGGCCAGCTCGTTGCTGTGGGTTTCCAGCAGGTTGGCAAACGCCACGGGCCGGCCCTGGAAGCGAATCAGGGCAATCCGGAAATGCTGCAGGTACTCGGGGCTGAAGCGCCCGAGCGAGAAGCCTTTCTCGCGCACGTTCTTGCCGCTGAGCCAGGCATCGGAGATTTCCTTGAGCTCTGCCAGTGGGGCGTGACCGGGCTCATGGATCTCCAGGCTAAGGCCGTCACGGCCGCCACGGTTCCAGGTGTAGCGCAGGTCCTTCATCTCCTTGCCCTTGGCGTCGAGGTCGAAACGGCGCAGGTCGACCCGGGCTTCCTCGCCCAGCTTGAGAGCGGTCAGGCCAATGTCCATATAGAAGGGCAGGTTCTCTGCGCGCACCTGATAGAACACCGGCCGGGCGTGGTGCAGGTCGCACAGGTCACGGAACTGCCAGATCATCTCGGCGCGCTCCTGTGCGGGGCCGATCGGGTCATACAGGGCCACCAGGCTGCGACCGCGACGGGCATACATCAGGAAGGCGTTGTCGCGTGGGTGGAACAGCAAGGCCTTGTCCCCCGTCAGCGCCAGGCCGCCATCGGGCTGGTCGGACGCCAGCAGAATGCGGTTGGCGCGTTGCAGCTCTTCGTCATCGGGCAGGTGGATGACCGGCGGTGCGGTGCGCAGCAGCCAGGTCAGGGCCACGGCCACCAGCAGCACGGCGCTGCCCATGGCTGCCCGCAGGCCGCGCGGGGCATCGGCATCCAAGGTGAACTGCCACCACAGCTGGTGGCTGTAGGGCACATCCTGGTAGGCAAACAGCAGCAGCCACACCGAAGCACCCACCACGCAGGCGCTGGCCACCAGGAATACCGGCGAGAAGGGCAGCTCCAGCAAGCGGCTGGGGCGGTAGAAGGAGCGGCGGAACAGGGCAAGCAGGGCGGCGGTGAACGTGAGCAGGCACGCTTCTTCCCAGTCAAAGCCTTTGAGCAGCGACAGCAAGGCACCGACCAGCAGCAATGTGGTGGTCAGCAGCCAGGCCGCCGACAGGCGCCGGCGCAGCCCTTGGGCCAACAGCAGGCAGAGCACGCCGATCAGGCTGGCGCCGAAGTGCGATGCATCGATCAGGCGATGGGGCACCAGAAACCCCATGTGCTCCAGGCGCGTGTCGATCTCCGGCGTGGCACCGGAGAACAGCAGCACGACGCCGGACAGGAACACCAGGATCGACAGCACCGGCGCGGCCAGCCCTGAAGCCACCTTGATCGCCTGTTGCGCGAACAGCAGGCGCCGTGCCTCGTTGGCCAACAACAGCACGCAGGCCAGCAGCAGCGGTAATACCACGTAGATCAGGCGATACAGCAACAAGGCTGCTGCCAGTGGCGCGGCGCCCAACTGGTCGGCAAAGGCTGCCAGCAAGATCGCCTCGAACACCCCGACACCGCCGGGTACATGGCTGAGCACGCCAGCGGCCAAGGCCAGCAGGTACACCAGGATGAACGCGCCAAAGGGCGGTGCTTCGGGCAGCAGCAGGTACAGCACGGTGGCTGCGGCGGCCACGTCCAAGGCAGTGATCAGCAATTGCAGCGCAGCCAGGCGGGCACCCGGCAAGCGCAGCGTGCGGCGGCCCAGTTGTACCAACAGGTTATCGGCCACGGGTTGTTCGGCCAGGCGCCTGCGATAGAGCCCGATCACCAACACTGCAAACAGCACCAGCACAGCAGTGGCGATACCCGCCAACAGGCCCGGCGAAAGGCCCAGCGCCGTGGAGGCGGCGGGCAGATCGCTCAAGGTCGCCAAGGCAGCCAGGGGCGGCAACGCACACCCCAGCGACAGGCTGGCAAAAACGGTCATCCGCGCAACTTCGGCAGCCCCAAGGCCCTGGCGTGCATACAGGCGGTAGCGTACCGAACCACCCGACAGCATCGACAGGCCGATGGCGTTACCGATGGCGAAGGCGCTGAAGCCGCCCAGGACCAGGCTGCTCGCGGGCAGTTTCACGACGGCATAGCGGCTGGCCGACCATTCGTACCCCAGCAGGATCACGAACCCGACGACCGTGGCCAGCAACGCACCGAGCAACGACTGCGTCGGCACGCTGAGCATGGCATCGTGCAGTGCATAGATGTCCAGCTCGCTCAGCAGGTGGCGGCAGGCAACCAGCGCCATGGCGAACAGCACCAGCGTCACCGCCAGGCCAATGGGCTGACGATAGCGGCTCAAGCGCTCGATCATGGGCAGGCGCTGCGCAGCAGTCGGTAGCGCCGATGCGAGGGGCACCGGAGGTTCAGGGTTGTGGGAAGTCATCGATTGGTACCCCGAGCCGGCAGCGCGAGGTAGGGGAGAGGTGCGGCCAAGTGAAAGTCCCTTAGGAAAACGTATCCAATAGTACTCCGTGCACAGGCGCTTTCAGCGTTCTGGCCGGGTTAAAGATAGTTCATCCTGAGAGGGGTATCTCAAGCCTGAGGGGCAGGCGAGTGGCAGCTTGGTGCCGTGGCGGTGGAAAACGTGGGGCCATAAAACAACAAACCCCGCGCTGCTGTTACACAGGCGGGGTTTGTTCTGACGAATATGGTTGCGGGAGCCGGATTTGAACCGACGACCTTCGGGTTATGAGCCCGACGAGCTACCAGACTGCTCCATCCCGCGTCAGAGGTGCGCATTCTACAGCTTGTTGAATCTGTGTAAAGCGTTAATTGTTGATTTCTCAACCTTTTTTCTTCTGCATCATTTTCGATGCAAAGAAAAAGGCCACTGCGTTAACAGTGGCCTTCTCTTTGTTTGGTTGCGGGAGCCGGATTTGAACCGACGACCTTCGGGTTATGAGCCCGACGAGCTACCAGACTGCTCCATCCCGCGTCTGTGGGGCGGATTCTACAGTTTATTGACGGTGTGTCAAGCGTTAGCTCTTGATTTATCGTCAATTTTCCACAATGACTTTTTCGAAGCCAAAGAAAAAGGCCACTGCGTTAACAGTGGCCTTTTCTCGAATCTGGTTGCGGGAGCCGGATTTGAACCGACGACCTTCGGGTTATGAGCCCGACGAGCTACCAGGCTGCTCCATCCCGCGCCTGTGAGATCGAATTCTACGGATTTCCCGCCCTATGTCAAGCATTATTCCAAGAAAACCCTTTTTCGTTCAAACCCTTAGCGTTTGAGCAAGGCGCGCGGGGCAGGCGCGGCGGGCCTTGCAGGCCGATTGTCGAGGGATGCGCCGTGCAGGCTGTTGCGCCAGAGGGGCCATGCGATACTATCTGTATGAATCTACAGTACTGACGGTCATCCATGTCCTTGCGCAAGATCATCCATGTCGACTGCGATTGCTTCTACGCCGCGATCGAGATGCGTGATGACCCGCGCCTGGCCGGTCGGCCCATGGCAGTCGGTGGGTCGGCCGACCACCGCGGGGTCATCGCCACCTGCAACTATGAAGCCCGTGCCTATGGTGTGCGCTCGGCCATGTCCTCGCGCCATGCGCTCAAGCTGTGCCCTGACTTGTTGATCGTCAAACCACGTTTTGAAGCCTATCGCGAGGCATCGCGTGAGATTCACGCCATTTTTCGCGATTACACCGAGCTGATCGAACCCTTGTCGCTGGATGAAGCCTACCTGGATGTCAGCGACAGCCAGTGGTACGCCGGTAGCGCGACACGGATTGCCGAGGACATTCGCCGGCGCGTCGCCCGTACCCTGCATATCACGGTGTCGGCGGGTGTCGCCCCCAACAAGTTCCTGGCCAAGATCGCCAGTGACTGGCGCAAGCCCAATGGCCTGTTCGTCATCACCCCGGGGGAGGTCGAGGCGTTTGTCGCGGCCCTGCCCGTCGCCCGGTTGCATGGGGTGGGCAAGGTCACGGCGGACAAGCTGGCGCGCTTGGGTATCGATACCTGCCTGGACCTGCGCGCGTGGTCCCGCCTGGCCCTGGTGCGTGAGTTCGGCAGTTTTGGTGAGCGGCTTTGGGGGCTGGCGCGGGGGATTGATGAGCGTGCTGTGCACAATGACAGCCGCAGGCAATCGGTCAGCGTGGAAAATACCTACGATACCGATCTGCCGGACCTGGCCAGTTGCCTGGAGCGTCTTCCTGCGTTGCTCGACAGCCTTAATGAGCGCATTGCCCGCATGGACAGCAGCTACCGGCCGGACAAGCCTTTCGTCAAGGTCAAGTTCCATGACTTCAGCCAGACGACGATGGAGCAGGCGGGGGCAGGCAGGGACCTGGAAAGTTACCGGCAATTAATGAAGCAGGCCTTCGCGCGGGGTGACAAGCCGGTGCGCTTGCTGGGGGTCGGGGTAAGGTTGCGGGATTTGCGCGGTGCGCATGAGCAACTGGAGCTGTTCCCACCTAAATGAACAAGGGCCGCTAAGCGGCCCCTTTCATTTATTGCACGCCTGGGTCAGCTACCAGCCGCCCGGTGGCCTTGGTCAGGGATTGCAGGAATTCCTGCTGCAGTTCCGGATCGTTGCGCGTCAGCTCGATCAGGCTCTGCTCCATTTCACTGGCTTCCTCTTCCAGGCCCAGTTCGGACAGGCGTTTGACCCGGTGCACCCACTGGCTGACATCATCGTCTTCCAGGTCGTCGAAGATCAGCTCGTGCGCTTCAAGCAGCTTGTTGCGCAGCGTGGCGCTGACCAGCAGGCTGGCGTCACCGCGCACCGCATTGTCCTCATCGACCACCTGCAGGTGCAGGGTGCCGATGTGGTTGAGGTTTTGCTCGGAGAACGGGCTGTCGAGCAGGTTCAGGCGCAGCACGCCGTTTCTGTCGGTGGTCAGCTCGTGGGTGAGTTTGCCGGCCTTGACTTCGACCAGGCGCTCGCTCCAGGGCAGGCTGGTGGACTCCTCGCGCTGGTCCTTCTGCACTTCGCTGATCCCGGCAAGGTTCTGCTGGGCGCGACCGTTGGACTGCACGTTCATGAACGGGTTAAGCCCCGCCACGCCGTAGCTGAGCCAGTCGTGGGTCACGCTTTCAGGCAGGTTGCCCAAGGCGAACACGTTGACCACGTTGGCACCCACGCCCGCTACGACAGCCACCGCACCCAGTGGGATCTCGTAGATCTCCCGCCAGGGCTGGTAGGGCGTGTAGCGGTCGTAGCGCCGGGTAACTTCGAACTCGGTGACTTCGAAGCGCTTCAGCTCATGCACGCGCACACGTCGTTGCGGCAGCTCCATCACCTTCGGCTCGCCGACATCGATCTGCAGACTGTGTTCGAGCAGTTTTCGCTCGACGCGCTCCTCGTGCTCGCTGCGCTGGGACATCTGGTTGGCGCAGCCGCTGATGAGCAGGGCGCCGCACAGTGCGGCGCCCCCCAGGGGAAAGGTACTTCGCTTGGACATGATCACTCGTGCATTGATTATCAGCGGCGAACGCGGGCCTGCAGGAACGACAGCACTTCATTGAGTGGCAGCGCTTGAGCATCCTGTTCGGTGCGGTGCTTGTATTCCAGGTTGCCTTCGGCCAGGCCGCGGTCACTGACGACGATGCGGTGCGGGATGCCGATCAGCTCCATGTCGGCAAACTTGATGCCTGGGCTGGTCTTCTTGTCGCGGTCATCCAACAGCACTTCGAAGCCGGCGGCAGTCAGTTCGGCGTACAGCTTGTCGGTCGCTTCGCGAACCACGTCGGTTTCATAGCGCAGCGGCACCAGGGCGATCTGGAAAGGCGCCAGGGCGTCGTTCCAGATGATGCCTTTGTCGTCGTAGCTCTGTTCGATGGCGGCGGCGACCACGCGGGACACGCCAATGCCATAGCAACCCATGGACAACACGACAGGCTTGCCGTTCTCGCCCAGTACCTGGCACTTGAGTGCCTCGCTGTACTTGGTGCCGAGCTGGAAGATGTGGCCCACTTCGATGCCGCGCTTGATCACCAGGGTGCCCTGGCCGTCTGGGCTTGGGTCGCCTTCGACGACGTTGCGCAGGTCGGCGACTTGCGGAACCGGCAAGTCGCGCTCCCAGTTGACGCCGAAGTAGTGCTTGTCATCGATGTTGGCGCCGATGCCGAAGTCGCTCATCAGGGCAACCGAACGGTCAATGATGCACTCCAGTGGCAGGTTCAGCGGGCCGAGCGAGCCTGCACCGGCGCCGATGGCGTCGCGCAGTTCAGCTTCGGTCGCCATGACCAGCGGGTCGGCAACCTGTTCCAGCTTGGTGGCCTTGATTTCGTTGAGCTCGTGGTCGCCACGGACGATCAGGGCGATCAGCTTGCCTTCTTCGGCGCCGCGCACGATCAGGGTCTTGACGGTCTTCTCGATCGGCAGGCCGAAGTTTTCGACCAACTGGGCGATGGTCTTGGCGTCCGGCGTGTCGACCAGGCGCAGCTCCTCGGAAGGGGCAGGGCGCACGGTTTCACGCGGGATGGCCTCGGCCTTCTCGATGTTGGCAGCGTAATCGGAGCTGTCGCTGAAGATCACATCGTCTTCACCGGATTCGGCCAGCACGTGGAATTCGTGCGAGTAGCTGCCACCGATGGAGCCGGTGTCGGCTTGCACAGGGCGGAAGTCCAGGCCCAGGCGGGTAAAGATGTTGCTGTACGCCTGGTGCATGCGGTCGTAGGTTTCCTGCAGGGAAGCCTGGTCGGCATGGAAGGAGTAGGCGTCCTTCATGATGAACTCGCGGCCGCGCATCAGGCCGAAGCGTGGGCGGATCTCATCACGGAATTTGGTCTGGATCTGGTACATGTTGAGTGGCAGCTGTTTATAGCTGGACAGCTCGTTACGGGCCAGGTCGGTAATGACTTCTTCGTGGGTCGGGCCGACGCAGAAGTCGCGGTTGTGGCGGTCTTTCAGGCGCAGCAGCTCTGGGCCGTACTGCTCCCAACGGCCGGATTCCTGCCACAGTTCGGCGGGCTGGATGCTGGGCATCAGCACTTCCAGGGCGCCGGCGGCGTTCATTTCCTCGCGTACAACGGCTTCGACCTTGCGCATCACTCGCAAGCCCATCGGCAGCCAGGTGTACAGGCCAGAGGCCAGTTTGCGGATCATGCCGGCGCGCAGCATGAGCTGGTGGCTGATGACCACTGCGTCGGCAGGGGTTTCTTTCTGGGTGGCGAGCAAATATTGACTGGTGCGCATGGTGGGCCGTGTCGATTGCCTAAGACGTTGAAATGACCCCGCATTGTACGGGGGCGAAACGAAGGCGTACAGGATGCCCCAGGGCGTGACACTTGTCAGCCAAGAAAAAGCCCGGCGTGATCGCCGGGCTTTTTCAAGTGCGGGGCACTGCAAGCCAGGCTTACAGGATGCTCAGCGGGTACTCGACGATCAGACGCAGTTCGTCGATCGAGCTCGAACCGTAGTACACACCGTCGCTGGAGCGGTAGGTGGCCTGGCGGACACGGAAGCTCAGGTCTTTCGCTGGGCCGCTCTGCATGACGTACTTGACGTCTACGTCGCGTTCCCATTCCTTACCGTCGTCGGTGGTGCGGGTGGTTGCACCGGTACCGCGTGCGTAACGGGTCATGAAGGTCAGGCCTGGTACGCCGAACTCGGCGAAGTTCAGGTCGTAGCGAGCCTGCCAGGATTTCTCGTCTTCGGCGTTGAAGTCGGAACGGGCGATGGAGTTGGCCAGGAACACGGTACCGCCGCCGTCCACGCCGTAGGCGTAGTCACCGTCGCCGCTGACTTTCTGGTAGGCCAGGGTGAAGGTGTGGGCGCCGATGTTGTAGGCAGCCGACAAGCTGGCTGCGATGTTGTCGAGCTCGTTGGTGCCGTCGGACTTGGTGACGAATGCACCGGTACGGTTGGCGCCGATCGACTTGGTGTCATAGATGTTGAAGTCGAACACCAGGCCTTGCTTGTCGCTGATCGGCAGCGCCCAGTTGATGTTGCCGTACCACTTACGGAAGTGATCTTCGATGTGCGAGTAGTAAACGCTGGTGCTGAGGCTGTCAGTGAACGCGTAGGTACCGCCGAAGATGTTGGCTTCGGTCAGGTTCAGGCTGTCATGGTAGGTCTGAGCCTGGGCGTTCATGGCGGTGAAGTGACCGGCGTTCAGGGTCAGGCCATTGATCTCGTTGCTGGTGATCAGGCCGCCTTCGGCAACTTCCGGCAGCAGGCGGCTGTCGTCAGTGGCGAATACTGGCATGGCGGTGAACTGGTCACCGAACTTCAGCACGGTATTGGAGATGCGCATTTTTACAGCGCCGCCGCCTTCGGAGTAATCATCCTGCGAACGGCCGTCGGAGCCTTGTGGGAACAGGCCGGTGCCGGCGCGACCTTTGCCGCTGTCCAGTTTCAGGCCGAGCATGCCGATGGCGTCGACGCCGAAGCCTACGGTGCCTTGGGTGAAGCCCGATTCGTAAGTGCCGAGGAAACCAAGGCCGGTTTCTTCCACGCGGCTTTGACTGCCGGCTGGGTTGTTGCGGAAGTCACGGCTGAAGTACAGCATGCGAGTTTTAACGTTCAGCTGGCTGTCTTCGATGAAACCCTTGGACTCGTCTTGTGCAGAGGCAAAAGCCAATTGCGAGGTCCCTGCCGAAACGGCCAGGGCGATCATGCTCCACTTCATCACGCGCATCGTGATTTGCTCCTTTGGTTTTTTAGGAAGAGTACCGCTGCGCCCAGTCTTTTAGTTATATGGGGCAGCTCTTTCTTGTTATGTCGGCGGAAATGTATAACACGCTGACTGTTGTTGGCGATATGGGCATATTCAAGGTTTCGGGAACTTTATGGCCATGTCGCTTTCAGGTATTTCCATGTCGCAAATCACGTCCCGGATTCCCGGGTCGTACAACGCCAGCGCTGTTCCTGTCACCGTAACGAATCTGTAACTACAGGTTCCGGTTAGGGAAACTCCCTGGTGTATCCAAAGCGGCTGTTGTTATTTGTTGCGTACATCGCTTGATGCAGATGTCGTGCCGACTTGGCGGGAGAGGAATGCAACAAGCGTGCTCAAAATTACCACCGGTTCATGAAATTTTCACAAATGGGGCTGCCGAAGGTCGGAAAGTACCGTAAATACGGGGCGGGGCTTGTCTGATGGTGTGCCACAACACGGGCGGTTTTCAAATTCAAAACCTGCCATAAAAGTCAATGTGTTACCGGCAACTGTTCATGCGGAGTCATTCGTGTGGGTAAAAGCGTAGTGGTGTGCTCGTTTGCGGCCTCATTTTGGTGCGAAAAGTAGCGGTGTGTTACCGCAACTGTGCAGGCAGCAGGTATTCATGAACTTAAAGTGTGCAGTGCCGGGCTGCTGTTGCATGCCGGCGTGCGCGAAGCAAGGTATCCTTGCGCAATGTTCCCGTGTCTCGCGGGCGCGTTATCGAGTATTGGAGGTTGGCAGTGGTTGAGATGGATTCGCGTTTGCAGCAAGACACATTTGTACTTGGAGACTTTCCGTTGTGCCGTGTGTTGCTCAGCAAAGACGCCAATTACCCCTGGTTCATCCTGGTGCCTCGTCGCCCTGGGGTGAGCGAATTGTTCGACTTGAGCCAGGAAGACCAGGTGCAGTTGTGGAAAGAAACCACGTACTTGGCTGAGGCGCTGAAGGGCGAATTCAAGGCTGACAAGATGAACGTTGCCACCCTGGGTAACGTTGTCAGCCAGATGCACATGCACGTCATTGTCCGTCACACGCATGACGCCGCTTGGCCAGCGCCGGTATGGGGCAAAGTGCCCGCCGTCGAGTACGCGCCGGGGCAAGTCGACGCCATTGGTCAGCGCCTGCGCGCGCTGCTCAACGATGACTACCAGCAGGTGGCCTGAAGTGTCCTCTGAATCGCGAATCATCGAGCTGGAAACCCGCCAGGCCTTCCAGGACGACACGCTTCAGGCGCTCAATGATGTAGTGGTCGAGCAAGGGCGTGTGATCGAGCGCCTGCAACTGCAGATGGCCGAGCTGCTCAAGCGTTACGAAGAAATGGTGGGGCAATACGGCAGCGAAGGTGAAGAGGCGCCGCCCCCTCATTATTGAGTTGAGGCAGCCCTGGCCTTGCACCAGGGCTGCACACGGTCAGCGACGGGTTACCGCGACCACATCTTCGGCCTGCAGGCCTTTGTCACGGTGCATGACCGAAAACTCGACGCGTTGGCCTTCGACCAGAATGCGGTGGCCTTCGCCGCGGATGGCGCGGAAGTGCACAAAGATGTCATCGCCCGAATCGCGGGAAATGAAGCCAAAGCCTTTGGACGTGTTGAACCACTTGACGGTGCCCGTATCGCGGTTGCCGGCCTCCAAGGGGACGCTTTGGCTGGTGCGGGCTTTTCGGTTGGCTCGGGCGAAGCCCGCAGCCAGGTGCAGCACCACGGCCAAGGCCGCGCAGACCAGGGCGGCCAGGTTGCCCATCTCGGGGCGAGCCAGCAGCGTCAGGGTCTGCAATACCACGGCCACCACCAGCAAGGCGCAAGCCAGGTGCTGCAATTGTTGCCGGGCACCTCGGTAATACAGCGGCACGACCGGGGCCAATACCAGGTTAAGCAGGCCGAGCAGTGCCAGGTAGACCGCGTCGGGTTGCTGCAGGAAGGGTGTTGCGTCGGTTTTCAGGCTGGGTATGAGCGATAGCAGCAAAGCCGCTACGCCCGTCACCAGATGGACGATCTTGAACATGGGTTGGCTCACAGTTGACAAGCTGATCACAGGAAGAGCTGGCGACACGGTGCGCATGAGGTGTAAAGCGCGAACACGTGGTGGGCCAGCCTATGCACCCGGCAATAACAGTCCGCACGGGTGGCACCCTGCCTATTTAACAGCAAAGGCGCAGGCTACTCAAACCGCAGGCCGCCACAGCCGATGTGTTGCGCCAAGTCACAGGCGGGTTGCGCCAAGTGTTGATACAGTTGGAAGGGCCCGCTTGATCATCAAGCCTTATGGAAAGGGGAACTTCATGGCAATTGATATCGGTATCAGTGAAGAAGATCGCAAGTCCATCGTCGATGGGCTGTCCCGCCTGTTGTCGGATACCTACGTGCTGTATCTGAAAACCCATAACTTTCACTGGAACGTCACCGGTCCGTCGTTCCGTACCCTGCACCTGATGTTCGAAGAGCAATACAACGAGCTGGCGCTGGCGGTGGACTCGATTGCCGAGCGGATCCGTGCCTTGGGCTTCCCGGCACCGGGGTCCTATGCTTTTTATGCGCGGCATTCTTCGATCAAGGAAGAGGAGGGCGTGCCGGCCGCGGAGGAGATGATCCGTCAGCTGGTACAGGGCCAGGAGGCGGTCGTGCGCACCGCGCGCAGCATCTTCCCGGTAGTGGACAAGGTCAGCGATGAACCGACCGCCGACCTGTTGACTCAGCGTATGCAGGTGCACGAGAAGACCGCCTGGATGCTGCGCGTCTTGCTGGACGGCCAATAGTCGCCGCGTAGCGTCAGAAACGTCTGAAAAGCCCGGCTGCCGGCAGTGCAGCCGGGCTTTTTGCGTTTATGCGGGAAGGTTTTGCCGCTGCTTCGAAGGCGCAGGCTGGCGCTTCATGGTTGCCCTAGGGCCCCGGGTACAGGGGCAATGGCAGTCGCGATGGAGTGGCCGGATGATAGGCATGATGCAACAAGACAAGCGAGGCGGTGGTCAGGGGCGTTGGCCGGGCAAGCAATGCGTTGACCCCTTCAAGGCCGACTTCGACATGCTGCAGATCAGGCCGGTGTCGCGTTCGGTCCGGCTCAACGGGTTTTCCACCTGCCTTCGCCTGGAAGCGGTCTACTGGGGGATCCTGGAGCGTATCGCCGAGGCCAACCGCTGCTCGGTCAGCGCGGTGTTGTCCTACGTGGACCGCGAGGTGCATCTGCGCCAGGGCGGGGTGCGCAACTTCAGTGGCCTGATCCGCGTCATCTGCGTCGCCTGGTTGCTCGATCCGCCGAGTGCACGCTGATCGCCAGGCGGGCTGCGCAGTGCTTGCTAACCATATATAATCCCGCTTTTTGCTGCCCCGGCAGCCAGTGTTATGGTTGACGAGAGACACCCATGCCCCTTTATGACTATCAATGTGCGTCCTGCGAGCACCGCATGGAAGTGCTGCAGAAGATCAGCGCTGCGCCGCTGACCGATTGCCCGGCCTGTCAGGCGCCGGCACTGAAGAAGCTGCTGTCGGTACCCGGCTTTCGCCTGAGCGGCACCGGCTGGTACGAAACCGACTTCAAGACCGGGGCAAAAAAGAACCTTGCAGGCGGCGACAAAGCCGACTGAGTTGAATGCTGTGACCGGGTCTTGCAGTATTAGCCCTCTGGGCGGCCAAGGCCTCCACCGAATACACGAATCACGAGAAGCGAAACCACCATCATGATGCGCAGCCATTATTGCGGCCAACTGAACGAGAGCCTGGACGGCCAGGAAGTCACCCTTTGCGGCTGGGTCCATCGTCGCCGCGACCACGGCGGGGTGATCTTCCTCGACATCCGTGACCGCGAGGGCATGGCCCAGGTCGTATTCGACCCCGATCGCGCCGAAACCTTCGCCGCCGCCGACCGTGTGCGCAGCGAATACGTCGTGCAGATCACCGGCAAGGTACGCCGCCGTCCGGAAGGCGCGGTCAACCCGAACATGGCTTCCGGTGGCATCGAAGTCCTGGGCTACGAGCTGCAAGTGCTCAACGAGGCTGAAACGCCGCCGTTCCCGCTCAACGAATACTCCGACGTTGGCGAGGAAACCCGCCTGCGCTACCGCTTCATCGACCTGCGTCGCCCGGAAATGGCCGACAAGCTGCGCCTGCGTTCGCGTATCACCAGCAGCATCCGTCGCTTCCTCGACGAGAACGGCTTCCTCGACGTCGAGACGCCGATCCTCACCCGTGCCACGCCAGAAGGCGCGCGCGACTACCTGGTACCGAGCCGTACCCACGCAGGCAGCTTCTTCGCCCTGCCGCAGTCGCCTCAGCTGTTCAAGCAGCTGCTGATGGTGGCCGGTTTCGACCGCTACTACCAGATCGCCAAGTGCTTCCGTGACGAAGACCTGCGTGCTGACCGCCAGCCGGAATTCACCCAGATCGACATCGAGACCAGCTTCCTCGATGAGTCCGAGATCATGGGCCTCACCGAGAGCATGATCCGCAAGCTGTTCAAGGAAGTCCTGGACCTGGAGTTCGGTGAATTCCCGCACATGACCTTCGAAGAAGCCATGCGCCGTTACGGTTCCGACAAGCCAGACCTGCGTAACCCGCTGGAGCTGGTCGACGTTGCCGACCAGCTGAAGGATGTCGACTTCAAGGTATTCGCCGGCCCGGCCAACGATCCGAAGTGCCGTGTTACCGCCCTGCGCGTGCCAGGCGCCGCCAGCATGCCGCGCAGCAAGATCGACGAGTACACCAAGTTCGTCGGCATCTACGGTGCCAAAGGCCTGGCGTACATCAAGGTCAACGAGCGCGCCAAAGGTGTTGAAGGCCTGCAGTCGCCGATCGTCAAGAACATCCCTGAGGCTAACCTGAACGTGATCCTCGATCGCGTTGGCGCGGTCGATGGCGACATCGTCTTCTTCGGTGCCGACAAGTTCAAGATCGTCAGCGAGGCCCTGGGCGCACTGCGCATCAAGGTCGGCAACGACTTCAACCTGCACACCTGCGAGTGGGCACCGATGTGGGTCGTCGACTTCCCGATGTTCGAAGAGAACGAAGACGGCAGCTTTACCGCGCTGCACCACCCGTTCACCGCGCCGAAGTGCTCGCCAGAAGAGCTCGAGGCCAACCCGGCCACAGCCCTGTCCCGTGCCTACGACATGGTCCTGAACGGTACTGAGCTGGGTGGCGGTTCGATCCGTATCCACCGCAAAGAGATGCAACAGGCGGTGTTCCGTCTGCTGGGTATCGAAGCGGCGGAACAGGAAGAGAAGTTCGGCTTCCTGCTCGACGCCCTGAAGTTCGGTGCACCGCCTCACGGTGGCCTGGCCTTCGGCCTGGACCGCCTGGTCATGCTGATGACCGGCGCCCAGTCGATCCGTGAAGTGATCGCCTTCCCGAAAACCCAGAGCGCTGCCTGCGTCATGACCCAAGCCCCAGGCATGGTCGACGCCAAGGCCTTGCGCGAGCTGCACATCCGCCTGCGCGAACAGACTAAGGTCGAGTAAGCGGGCCCCGGGCGCATCCAGATGGATGCGCCTTTGCGTTACGGCGCAGGTATTTTTGTCGTTGCGCCCCGTCAGGGGCGCAATTGTTTGTGTTTCAAAGAATTTGGAGTCGTTATGGCTGGTCATTCCAAGTGGGCGAACATCAAGCACCGCAAAGAGCGCCAGGATGCCAAGAGAGGCAAGATCTTCACCAAGTGGATTCGCGAGCTGACCGTTGCCGCCAAGCAAGGCGGTGGTGACCCGGCGTCCAACCCGCGTCTGCGCCTGGCCCTGGACAAGGCGCTCGGCGCCAACATGAGCCGCGATATCATCGACCGTGCCGTGGCCCGTGGTGCTGGCACCAACGAAAGCGACAACGTCGAAGAGCTCAGCTACGAGGGCTACGGCCCAGGTGGCGTGGCGATCATGGTCGAGGCCATGACCGACAACCGCAACCGTACCGCGGCTGCCGTGCGTCATGCCTTCACCAAGTGTGGCGGCAACCTCGGTACCGACGGTTCGGTGGCCTACCTGTTCGAGCGCAAGGGCCAGATCAGCTTCGCGCCGGGCGTTGATGAAGACGCCTTGATGGAAGCCGCGATGGAGGCCGATGCCGACGACGTCGTCGCCAATGACGATGGTTCGTTCGACGTCTTCACCTCGTTCAACAGCTTCTATGCCGTGCGTAATGCCCTGGAAGAGGCTGGCTTCAAGGCCGATGACGCTGAAATCGTCATGCAGCCGACCACCAGTGCCGAACTGGATCAGGAAGGTGCGGAGAAGGTGATCAAGCTGATCGACATGCTTGAAGACCTGGATGATGTGCAGAACGTCTATTCCAATGCGCAGATTTCCGACGAGATCATGGAAAAACTCGGCTAAGGTGTCGCCTACAAGGCTGTAATTGGGGCCGCTGCGATGGGTCGCGCAGCGGCCCCAATGGCCTTGAATCGAGCTCAGGCTTTCAAGCATCTCCCTACACGACAGGCTTTATGACTCTGATTCTTGGTATCGACCCCGGCTCGCGCATCACCGGGTATGGCGTTGTGCGCCAGACTGCCCGTGGTTGCGAGTACGTGGCGTCGGGTTGTATCCGCACGGGCAGTGGTGAGTTGCACGAACGTCTGCAGATTGTCTTTCGCGGTGTCAGTGAGATCATCAAGCTGCACGAGCCTGTGACCATGGGCATCGAACGGGTGTTCATGGCCCGCAACCCCGACTCGGCGCTCAAACTCGGCCAGGCCCGCGGTGCGGCAATCGTCGCCGCCGCCGAGGCCGGCCTGGAAATCGCCGAGTACAGTGCCACCCAGGTCAAGCAGGCCGTGGCGGGTACGGGTGGGGCCAACAAGGAGCAAGTGATGATGATGGTCATGCACCTGCTCAAACTTACGAAGAAGCCGCAGATCGACGCCTCCGACGCCCTGGCCATCGCCCTGTGCCATGCCCACACCCGTTCCAGCCTTGTACCGCACGGCCTGGCCACGGCACGGCGTCGCGGCGGGCGCTTGCGTCTGTAGTCGCTTCATGCGGTGATACACATTTTGTTCAGGTGAAGCGTTCACCTGAGGCATTTGCTGATAGGGTTGAGCGGTCTTTGATCGGCTCCCCAAGAGGAAGGATCGGAACGTGATTGGACGTTTGCGCGGCACCCTGGCGGAAAAGCAACCGCCACACCTGATTATCGACGTCAATGGCGTGGGCTATGAGCTGGAAGTGCCCATGACCACCCTGTATCGCCTGCCCAAGGTCGGCGAAACGGTAACCGTGCATACCCACCTGGTGGTGCGCGAAGACGCGCACCTGCTGTACGGGTTCCACGAAAAGCGCGAGCGCGAACTGTTCCGCGAGCTCATTCGCCTCAATGGCGTTGGGCCGAAGCTGGCGCTGGCCTTGATGTCGGGCCTGGAAGCCGACGAGCTGGTGCGCTGCGTGCAGGCCCAGGACACCTCGGCCCTGGTGCGTGTGCCTGGTGTAGGCAAGAAGACCGCCGAGCGTTTGCTGGTCGAACTCAAGGACCGCTTCAAGGCCTGGGAAACCTCACCGGCCATGTTCACCCTGGTGTCTGACGGGCCGGTGCCGGTCAGCAGTGCCTCCACGGCCGAGGCCGATGCCGTCAGTGCGCTGGTTTCCCTGGGCTACAAGCCGCAGGAAGCCAGCAAGGCAGTGTCCGCCATCAAGGACAAGGCAGGCCTGAGCAGTGAAGAGCTGATCCGCGCCAGCCTTAAAGGGATGATTACCAAGTGATCGAAGCCGACCGTCTGATCGCCGCCAGTGGGCGTGACCGCGAAGAGGTCCAGGACCGCGCGATCCGCCCCCTGCGCCTGGACGAATACATCGGGCAGCCGGTGGTGCGTGAGCAGATGTCGCTGTTCATCCAGGCGGCTCGTGGTCGCAGCGAATCACTCGACCATACCTTGATCTTTGGCCCGCCCGGGTTGGGCAAGACCACCTTGGCCAACATCATCGCCCACGAGATGGGCGTTTCGGTCAAGAGCACCTCGGGGCCGATCCTCGAGCGCCCGGGTGACCTGGCGGCGATGCTGACCAACCTCGAACCCCATGATGTGCTGTTCATCGACGAAATTCACCGGCTTTCACCGGTGGTCGAAGAAGTGCTCTACCCCGCGATGGAAGACTTCCAGCTCGACATCATGATCGGCGAAGGGCCCGCCGCCCGCTCGATCAAGCTCGACTTGCCGCCGTTCACCTTGGTGGGTGCCACCACCCGCGCCGGCATGCTGACCAACCCTTTGCGTGACCGCTTCGGTATCGTCCAGCGCCTGGAGTTTTACAGCGACAAGGACCTGGCAACCATCGTCAGCCGCTCCGCTGGCATCCTGGGCCTGGTCATCGAAGACCAGGGCGCCTTCGAGATTGCCCGCCGCGCCCGTGGCACGCCGCGTATCGCCAACCGCCTGCTGCGCCGTGTGCGCGACTATGCCGAAGTGCGCGGCAAGGGCCAGATCACCAAGGCTGTGGCCGACCTGGCGCTGAACCTGCTGGACGTCGACGAGCGTGGTTTCGACCATTCCGACCGCCGCCTGCTGTTGACCATGATCGAGAAGTTCGACGGTGGCCCGGTGGGGGTAGACAACCTCGCCGCCGCCATCAGTGAAGAGCGTCATACCATCGAAGACGTGCTTGAACCCTACCTGATCCAGCAGGGTTACATCATGCGCACGCCGCGCGGCCGTGTGGTCACCCGGCATGCCTACCTGCACTTTGGCCTGAATGTTCCTGGGCGTTTGGGGGAGGGTGGTGATTTTTCCGAGCCAGGCGATGAATGACAGATCAAAACCGGCTTTTTGTGGTCCTACCGCTGGCATGCCCTCGGCGCGCTGGCAATAAGACATTAATGAGAAAAAACAGTTGCCGCAGCGGATTGGCAAGCTGAGGAGTAAGCACTAGAGTATGCGCGCGCAAAATCAGCTCGAACCGTTCGCCCACCGTTGTCGCGTCTACTACGAAGACACCGATGCGGGCGGCGTGGTGTATTACGTCAACTACCTGAAATTCATGGAGCGCGCGCGTACCGAGCGGCTGCGGCACCTGGGCTTTTCCCAGTTGCAGTTGGCCGGGGAGAACCTGCTCTTCGTGGTCCATTCCAGCGAGGCGCGCTACCACGCGCCGGCGCGGTTGGACGATGAACTGCGGGTGACCGCGCAAGTACTTGAACTCAATCGTGCCAGCCTGCGCTTCGTGCAGCAGGTCTGGCGGGAAAAGGATGAAACGCTGCTCTGCGAGGGGCAGTTCCTGGTGGCCGCCGTGCGCGCCGACACTTTCAAACCCCGAGCCATACCCCCCAAGCTGCGCGACGCCTTTATGGCGGACGGCTCGGGTACTCAATCGAATGCAGGAGAATAAGCGTGGAAGCTAACGTCGTCGACCATACCTCCATGTGGAGTCTGGTCAGCAATGCCAGCGTGGTGGTACAGCTGGTAATGCTGATCCTTGTGGCCGCCTCGGTCACCTCATGGATCATGATCTTCCAGCGCAGCACCATGCTGCGCGCCGGTCGTCGAGCGCTGGATGCCTTCGAGGAGCGTTTCTGGTCGGGTATCGACCTGTCCAAGCTGTACCGTCAGGCCGGCAGCAACCCAGACCCGGATTCGGGGGTGGAGCAGGTCTTCCGTGCAGGCTTCAAAGAGTTCTCGCGCCTGCGTCAGCAGCCGGGTGTAGACCCTGACGCGGTCATGGAAGGCGTTGGCCGAGCCATGCGCGTGGCCATTTCGCGTGAAGAAGAAAAGCTCGAGCAGAGCCTGCCGTTCCTCGCCACCGTCGGTTCGACCAGCCCGTACATCGGCCTGTTCGGTACCGTATGGGGCATCATGAACTCCTTCCGCGGCCTGGCCAGCGCCCAGCAAGCCACCCTGGCCACGGTTGCCCCCGGTATTGCCGAAGCGTTGATCGCCACTGCGATCGGCCTGTTCGCAGCAATCCCAGCCGTTATCGCGTACAACCGTTTCGCCGCGCGCAGCGAAGTGCTGATCGGTCGTTACTACACCTTCGCCGACGAGTTCCAGGCGATCCTGCACCGCAAAGTGCACACCAGCGAAGAGTAATCAGGTAGAAGCCCATGGCCCGAGTTCGCCACAAACGCAAGCCGGTCGCCGAGATGAACGTGGTGCCCTACATCGACGTGATGCTGGTGCTGCTGGTCATCTTCATGGTGACGGCCCCAATGCTCAACCAAGGCGTGAAGGTCGACTTGCCCAAGGTTTCCAGTGAAGCCTTGCCGCAGGACAACAACGTCCAGATCCTCACCATTTCCATCAAGGCCGACAAGACCTACTACTGGAACCTCGGCAGCGAAGTCGATACCGACAAGCAGATGGACAAGGCCATGACCTTGCCCGACATGACCAACGCAGTGACCAAGATCATTGCCGCCGGCCGTGACCAGGGCAAGCAGACACAGGTCTTCATTCGTGGCGACAAGGCTGTCGACTACGGCGCGGTCATGGGTGCCATGGGCGGGTTGCAGAAGGCCGGTGTCGGTAACGTTGGCCTGATTACCGAGGCGCCCTGATGCAACAGCGAGAGCCATCCGCCTCGGAAAGCTACTTCTGGCCCAGTGTCTGGGCCATCGGTCTGCACGTGCTGGTGTTCGGCATGCTGTTCGTCAGTTTTGCCATGACGCCTGAACTGCCGCCTTCCAAGCCGATCGTCCAGGCTACCCTGTATCAGCTGAAGTCCAAGAGCCAGGCGACTACCCAGACCAATCAGAAGATTGCCGGGGAAGCGAAGAAAACCGCCTCGCGCCAGACCGAAGTCGAGCAGTTGGAACAGAAGAAGGTCGAGCAAGAGGCCGTGAAGGCCGCGGAACAAAAGAAAGCCGACGCCGCTCAAAAGGCCGAAGAGGCTCGCGAAGCCGCCGAGGCCAAGAAGGCTGAAGCCGCTGAAGCCAAGAAGGCTGAGGAGGCTGCCAAGGCCACCGAGGCCAAGAAAGCCGCCGAAGCCAAGAAAGCCGAGGAGGCGAAGAAGGCCGCCGAGAAACAGCAGGCCGACATCGCCAAGAAGAAGGCTGAGGAAGAGGCCAAGAAGAAAGCCGACGAGGAGGCCAAGAAAGAGGCCGCCGAAGAAGCGAAAAAGCAAGCCGCCGAGGACGCCAAGAAAAAGGCAGCCGAAGAGGCCAAGAAGAAAGCAGCCGAGGACGCCAAGAAGAAAGCGGCGGCCGAGGACGCGAAGAAGAAGGCAGCTGAAGAGGCCAAGAAAAAGGCCGCTGCAGACGCCCAGAAGAAAAAGGCACAGGAAGCGGCCCGCAAGTCGGCGGAAGACAAGAAAGCTCAGGCCCTGGCCGAGCTGTTGTCCGACACCACAGAGCGGCAGCAGGCACTGGCTGACGAGCAAGGCGACCAGGTGGCCGGCAGTTTCGACGACCTGATCCGTTTGCGAGCGGCCGAAGGCTGGGCGCGTCCGCCTTCCGCGCGTAAGGGCATGACGGTGGTCCTGCAGATCAACATGTTGCCAGATGGCACCATCACCAATGCCAGCGTTCTGCGCTCCAGTGGCGACGGTCCGTTCGACAGTTCGGCGGTGGCAGCAGTGAAGAACATCGGTCGTCTGACCGAAATGCAGGGTATGAAGCCGAGCGATTTCAATCAGTATCGTTCGTTCAAGATGACATTTACACCTGAGGATCTAGCGTTGTGATTAAACGTCTGAGAGGACTGCTGGTCATGCTCTGCTGCGTAGCAGGCATGGCGGTAGCAGATGAAAAGAACATCCTGGTCACCAGTGGCAGTGACCGGGCTACTCCCATCGCGGTAGTGCCTTTCGGTCTGCAGGGTGGCAGCGTGCTGCCCGAAGACATGGCCGAGATCATCGGCAACGACCTGCGCAATTCCGGCTACTACTCGCCGATTCCGCGTCAGAACATGATCAGCCAGCCTTCCCAGGCCAGCGAAGTCATCTTCCGTGACTGGAAAGCGCTGGGTGCGCAGTACGTCATGGTCGGCAGCATCGTGCCGTCCGGTGGCCGCCTGCAGGTGCAGTACGCCCTGTTCAACGTCGCTACCGAGCAGCAAGTGCTGACCGGTAGCGTGGCGGGCAGCGTCGACCAGTTGCGCGACATGTCGCACTACATCGCCGACCAGTCGTTCGAAAAACTCACCGGCATCAAGGGTGCGTTCTCGACCCGCATGCTCTACGTGACGGCCGAGCGTTTCTCTACCAACAACACCCGTTACACCCTGCAGCGTTCGGACTACGACGGTGCCCGCGCAGTGACCCTGCTGCAATCGCGCGAGCCGATCCTGTCGCCACGCTTTGCACCGGATGGCAAGCGCATTGCCTATGTGTCGTTCGAGCAGAAGCGCCCGCGCATCTTCGTTCAGCACATCGACACCGGTCGCCGTGAGCAGGTCACCAACTTCGAAGGCCTCAACGGTGCGCCTGCCTGGTCGCCGGATGGTTCGCGCCTGGCGTTCGTGCTGTCCAAAGATGGCAACCCGGACATCTACGTGATGAACGTGGCGTCGCGTCAGATCAGCCGTGTCACTGCCGGCCCGGGTATCAATACCGAGCCGTTCTGGGGCAAAGATGGCAACACCCTGTACTTCACCTCCGACCGTGGCGGCAAGCCGCAGATCTACAAGCAGTCGGTCAGTGGCGGTGGTGCCGAGCGCGTAACTTTCGTGGGTAACTACAACGCCAACCCGAAACTTTCGGCGGACGAAAAGACGCTGGTGATGATTCACCGTCAGCAGGGCTTCACCAACTTCAAAGTGGCGGCACAGGACTTGCAACGCGGAAGTGTAAAGATTCTCTCGGAAACAAGTCTTGATGAGTCTCCCACTGTTGCGCCAAACGGCACCATGCTAATCTACGCCACCCGCCAGCAGGGCCGGGGAGTCTTGATGCTCGTGTCGCTTAATGGCCGCGTGAGGCTCCCACTTCCTACCGCTCAAGGCGAAGTCAGAGAACCGTCCTGGTCCCCTTTCCTGAACTGATTGCGGCGTAATACGTTTTGCTTAACACACTGGGGTTTCATTAGGAGTTTCACGATGGAAATGCTGAAGTTTGGTAAATTCGCTGCGCTGGCTCTGGCCATGGCTGTAGCTGTAGGTTGCTCCTCGAAAGGCGGTGACAACGCTGGTGAAGGCGCTGTTGACCCGAACGCTGGCTACGGTGCCAACACTGGCGCTGTTGACGGCTCCCTGAGCGAAGAAGCCGCCCTGCGCGCAATCACCACCTTCTACTTCGAATACGACAGCTCGGACCTGAAGCCAGAAGCCATGCGCGCTCTGGACGTTCACGCCAAGGACCTGAAGTCCAACGGCAACCGCGTTGTTCTGGAAGGCAACACCGACGAGCGCGGCACCCGCGAGTACAACATGGCTCTGGGTGAGCGTCGTGCCAAGGCCGTTCAGCGTTACCTGGTTCTGCAGGGCGTTTCCCCTGCTCAGCTGGAACTGGTCTCCTACGGTGAAGAGCGTCCGGTTGCCACTGGCAACGACGAGCAATCCTGGGCTCAGAACCGTCGCGTAGAACTGCGTAAGTAAGTTCCTATGCGAATGTGCCGCCGTGTTGTAACCGTCCTCGCACTCAGCCTGCCGCTCGCGGCCTGGGCTGAGGTCCCTGTAGTAGATGACAACGCGGGTGGGTATCCACCTGCGGGTTATGGCACGAGCGGCGCCTATGCCGGGGCAGGGGCTTCGACCCCTGCCTCAGCACAGGGCCAGCTGTTCATGCAGCTGCAACAGATGCAGGATCAGCTTTCCCGCCAGCAAGGCATCATCGAAGAGCTGCAAAACGATGTGTCGCGCATGAAGCAGGAAAACCTGGAGCGATACCAGGATCTGGACCGTCGCATCAACAGTAGTGCCGCGCCTGCCGCGACCCCTGACAATTCCGCTACCGGTGGCGCATCCAATGCCGCCGCCGGTGCAGCAGCAGGCGCCGCTGGCGCTGCTGCACAACAACCGGCCGCCAGCAGCGAGCCCGGTGATCCGGCGAAAGAAAAGCTCTACTACGATGCTGCTTTCGACCTGATCAAGCAGAAGGACTTCGACAAGGCCAGCCAGGCGTTCAACGCCTTCCTGCGCAAGTACCCCAACAGCCAGTACGCCGGCAACGCCCAGTACTGGCTGGGTGAGGTGAACCTGGCCAAGGGCGACCTGCCGGGTGCAAGCCAGGCCTTCGCTCAGGTGAGCCAGAAGTACCCCAAGCACAGCAAGGTGCCTGATTCGCTGTACAAGCTGGCCGACGTCGAGCGCCGCATGGGCCACACCGACAAGGTCAAAGGCATTCTGCAACAGGTCATCACCCAGTACCCCGGCACCTCTGCCGCACAGCTGGCGCAGCGCGACCTGCAGAAGCTCTAAGCAGCACCTTTCAAAAGAAACCCGCGCGAGTCGCGGGTTTTTTCGTTAGAATCAGTGCCCTTTTTCCTAAACACGCTGCTGCGGATAACGCCATGTCGAGTCCGCGACAGTGCCTGACGGAGGCGGACAGCCTGTTTAGCTGTCACGCCCGTGGCGATCATGCAAGACACATTACGCATCACCGAAGTCTTTTACTCGTTGCAGGGTGAAACACGAACGGCTGGGCTGCCCACGGTATTCGTGCGCCTGACCGGTTGCCCCCTGCGCTGTCAGTACTGCGACAGTGCCTACGCCTTCACCGGCGGCACTATTCGCACCCTCGATTCGATCATGGAGCAAGTGGCCGGCTTCAAGCCGCGCTACGTCTGTGTCACCGGTGGCGAACCGCTGGCCCAGCCCAATGCCTTGCCTTTGCTCCAGCAGCTGTGCGATGCCGGCTACGAGGTCTCGCTCGAGACCAGTGGCGCCCTGGATATTTCCGGTACTGACACCCGCGTCAGCCGTGTGGTCGACCTGAAGACCCCAGGCTCCGAGGAGTCGCACCGCAATCGCTACGAGAACATCGAGCACCTGACCCGCAACGACCAGATCAAGTTCGTGATCTGCTCCCGTGAGGATTATGACTGGGCCGTGTCCAAGCTGATCCAGTACAACCTGGCCGAGCGTGCCGGCGAGGTGTTGTTCTCGCCCAGCCACCATCAGGTGAGCGCAAGTGACCTGGCCGACTGGATCGTTGCCGACAACCTGCCCGTACGTTTCCAGTTGCAGCTGCACAAGCTGCTGTGGAACGACGAACCCGGACGTTGATTGAGGAGTTGCAGTACATGACAGAGAAACGCGCGGTAATCTTGCTGTCCGGTGGCCTGGACTCGGCCACGGTGGTGGCCATGGCCAAAGCCGAAGGCTACAGCTGCTACACCATGAGTTTCGACTACGGCCAGCGTCATCGGGCCGAGCTCGATGCTGCTGCCCGTGTGGCGCGTGACCTGGGTGTGGTCGAGCACAAGGTCATTGGCCTGAGCCTGGACGGTATCGGTGGCTCGGCCCTGACCGACAGCAGCATCGACGTACCGGAAACCCCAGGTGAAGGCATCCCGGTCACCTACGTACCGGCGCGCAACACCGTTTTCCTGTCCTTGGCCCTGGGCTGGGCGGAAGTGCTCGAAGCGCGTGACATCTTCATCGGCGTCAATGCCGTGGATTACTCCGGTTACCCGGACTGCCGCCCCGAATTCGTCGAAGCCTTCGAGCGCATGGCCAACCTGGCGACCAAGGCGGGTGTCGAAGGGCAGGGCTTCCGCATCCAGGCACCGTTGCAGAACTTGAGCAAGGCGCAGATCGTTCAAGCGGGCATCGCCCGGGGTGTGGATTACAGCCTGACGGTTTCCTGCTACCAAGCCGACGATCAAGGCCGTGCCTGCGGCAAGTGCGACAGCTGCCGCCTGCGTGCTGATGGCTTCAAGGCTGCCGGGGTGACCGACCCGACGCGTTATTTTTGATTTTTTTTATGGCGAGGTGTTGATTTCCCGTTAGAAATCAGTATTATACGCGCCATCCAACGGGTCGTTAGCTCAGTTGGTAGAGCAGTTGGCTTTTAACCAATTGGTCGTAGGTTCGAATCCTACACGACCCACCATACGCAGTAAGTCAAAGCCCGCTACCGGCAACGGTAGCGGGCTTTGTCGTTTCTGGCGCGAACTGCCGGTTACACAGCCCACTCCGGATCCCCGGTAAACACCACGGTCAACCAACGGTCCGGCCCTTCGCCGCCCACGGCATCGCCGATCTCATTGCGCAACGCATCCCATTCATCGATGGTTTTTGCGCCCATGCCGGTAGGCACGATGAAGTACAGCTCGATCTCCCGCGAGCGCCCTACCTTGGCCACATAGGCGCGGTACGACTGCAGCCCATGGCGCGCAACGAAGGCCTTGGCGACTTCGTCGACATGCAGTTTGAGGTCCCCCGGCGTCACCAGGAATATCTCCGAAAACGCCTGGCGTACCACCGACAGCGGCAATGGAATGATCACCAGGCAGACCAGTGCCAGCACCGCCGGGTCGATGTACGGGGACATCCATTCCCACTGCGTGCCCTGCACCGCATAGCCAAAGCAGAAAGCGATCAGCAACGCGGCGGTGATGCTCGCTGACATCACCCAACCCTTGACGTCCATGCGTACGAAGTCCGACCCCAGCTTGCGGTTTGCCCGGGCTTCGACGACTGCGATGGTCACGCAGGCGATCACGGTCAGTACCGCGTAGACCATGGCGATGCCGAACTCCAAGTGCCGCCCGCCTTGCAGCACGCTGCTGACGGCGTTGATCAACGCATAGATGGCTACGCCGCTGAGCAGGATGCCATTGAGCGCTAGCACCATCGGTTCCAGGTGCCAGAAGCCCATGGTGAAGCGCTCACGCAGCTTGCGTGACATCTGCAGGCTGGTGGCGTGAGAGGTGATCAGCTTGACCACCACCAGCGACAGGCCGCTCATGCTGGCGTCGACCAGCGAGTAAACGCCGTCGAAGATGATCGAGAACGAGCCCGAGGCCAGGCCGAAGGCAATGCCGATAGTGGCGATGAACAGGGTAACGGCGATCGAGGTGCGTAGCAGGCCTTGTTCGCTGGTGATGTCGAAGAACGGGGTTTTGTTTGTTGCTTGCATGGGTAAAGCTCTTTCAAAAGGTGGGTTGCCTGTGCTGGCCCTGTCGCGGGCAAGCCCGCTCCCACAGGGTAAAGTGCAGTTTCGAAGGCTGCACAGGTCCTGTGGGAGCGGGCTTGCCCGCGAAGAGGCCGGTACCGGCTAAACGCGAAACTGCTCCATCAACGCTTGCTGCTGATTGGCCAGCCGGTTCAGCGCCTGGCTGATCCGCGCCGATTCATCGGCCTGGCCAGCCAGCGATTCTGTCACATCACGAATACCTGCCACGTTACGGTTCACTTCCTCGGCCACCGCACTTTGTTCCTCGGCCGCCGACGCGATCTGCAGGTTCATGTCGCTGATCACCGCCACCGCCTCGCCGATACGCTGCAGGGCCGGCAGCGCCTGTTCCATGCGCGTTGCGCTGGCCTGGGCTTGGCGCTGGCCCTCATGCATGGCGCCCACCACATCTTGGGTGCCTTGCTGCAGGCCCTCGATGACCTGGCGGATTTCCTCGACCGACACCTGAGTGCGTTGGGCCAGGCTGCGCACTTCATCGGCGACCACGGCGAAGCCACGGCCAGCCTCGCCGGCGCGGGCCGCTTCGATGGCGGCATTGAGCGCCAGCAGGTTGGTCTGCTCGGCAATCGCACGGATCACCTCTAGCACCGAGCCGATCTGATCGCTGCGGCTTTCCAGGGTGCGCGCCTCGTCCATCGCGGTGTTCATGTCGGCTGCCAGGCGGTCGATGGCCTGGCGGGTGCTGGCAATCAGTTGCAGGCCTTCGCGGCTTGCCTGGTCGGCGCCACGGGCCGCCTGGGCGGCCTGGGAGGCGTTGTGGGCTACATCCAGCGCGGTGGCGCTCATTTCGTTGGCCGCGGTGGCGACCTGCTCGATTTCCCGGTGCTGTTGCTGCATGCCGTTACTGGTCTGGCTGGCGATGGCGGCGGACTGGTCGGCAGTGCCACGGGCTTCCTGCAGCGAGCCTTTGACCTGGGCGATCACCGGCTGGAGTTTGTCGAGAAAGCGGTTGAACCAGCCGGTCAGTTGGCCCAGTTCGTCCTCGCGGGCATAGTCCAGGCGGCGCGTGAGGTCACCCTCGCCGCTGGCGATGTCTTTCAGGCGTGCGGCGACGGCGAGAATCGGCCGCGTCACGCCGCGCGCGGTCAGCCAGACCAGTACCAGGCCCAGCACAGCGGCGCCAAGGCCGATCAGCAGGCTGGTGAGGTTGGCAGTTTGGTTGTGCGCACCCAGGCGTTGGTTGAGCGCCATGGCCGGTGCTTGCAGCACGCTTTCAGGCAACTCCAGCAACACTTGCCAGGGCGCTGCGTCGGGGATGGGGCTGAACGGGTGAGCAACGCGCAGCAAGCCGTGTGGTACCGCCGCGTCCAGCGCCTTGCCGAGCTGGCTGCTGTCGCGGCTGTGGCCCGCCAGCAGGCCGGCCGGGCTGACGATGCTGACCTGGCCCTGGCCGTCGAACAGCTCCTGGCGGCCGTTCAGGCTCAACTGCTGCAGGTTGTCCAGGCCTATGTCCAGGCCGACCACGCCGACGACCTTGCCGTTTTCCAGCAGGGGCAGGGCAATGCTGGTCATCAGCACCTGGCGGCCGTTGACTTCGTCGAGGTACGGCTCGAGCATGCAGGTCCGGGCGGTTTCTTGCGGGCAGGTCAACCAGCGGTTTTGCGGGCTGCCGCTGGTGCTGGTGCGGGTGTCGGCGAGCATCGCCTCAGGCATGGCTTCTTGCTCCAGGGTGCCTGGGCGTGGCTGCGACCAGTACAGCGAGAAGCGCCCGCTGTCGTTGCTGCCCACGGCCTCCTGGGCGACGAACTGGCTGTCCTGGTGGTCCAGCGCGTCCGGCTGGAACACCAGGTACAGGCCGATCACATCCGGGTTGCTGGCCAGGCTGGCGCGCGCCTCGCGGGTCAGCTCGCCACGCAAGTCGTTGCCGCCGCGGGCCTTCAGCACCTGTACCAGGCGTCGGAAGCCATTACCGTGCTGATAGGCGTCCATGAAATAGCGCTGGATACGCAGCGCCTGGGTTTCGGCGTGCGCCTGCAGGCGCAGGCGCGCGCTGTGGTCGAGCATTTCCGAGTTGGCCTGGCTGACCAATGCCGCGCTGCGCCGGGCCTGGGTCAGCGAGGTGGTGACCAGCAGTGCGACGATGGCCAGCAGGCACAAGCCGGCAAGCAGGGTGATCTTCCACTGGATGGAGAGGCGACGCAGCGACATGAGGGCTTTCCTTTTCGATCAAGGACAACGCCCGCGGTCAGGCGCGGGCGTTGTCGGCAGCGTGGGTCATTCAGCGATGCAGTTCGGTGGCGCAACCCTGAAGGCCTTGGTCAGCCAGGCCAGGTAGATCACCCCGAGCAGTGCCCAAAGCCCGCCGAACATCAACGAGTGCGCGTTCAGGTCCAGCCACAGCGAAACGATGATGCAGAAGCCGATGGTCGGCAGTACCAGGTACTTCAGCTTGTTGGCCAAGCCTTTGCGGTTGCCTTCGCGCAGGTAGCAGTGGTTGATCACCGACAGGTTGACGAAGCTGAACGCGACCAGGGCGCCGAAGTTGATGATCGACGTGGCGGTGACCAGGTCGAAGAAGATCGCCGACAGCGAGATCAGCCCGACCACGGCGATGTTCATCACCGGTGTCTTGTAGCGCGAGTGCAGGCGGGCAAAGATGCTGGCCGGGATTACATTGTCGCGGCCCATCACGTACAGCAGGCGCGAGACGCTGGTCTGCGAGGCCAGGCCCGAGGCGATGGTATTGATCACGGTGCAGGCGATGAACACCGACTGGAACAGCTTGCCGCCCACGTACAGGGCGATCTCCGGCAGGGCGGCTTCCTGGTCATGGAAGCGCGCCATGGTCGGGAAGTAGGCCTGGATGAAGTACGACACCAGGATGAACACCATCCCGCCGATCAGCGCGGTCAGGAAGATGGCCCGTGGGATGGTCTTGCCCGGGTCGCGGGTTTCTTCCGACAGGCACGTCACTGCGTCGAAGCCCAGGAACGAGAAGCACAGGATGGTGGCGCCAGCGGCCAAGGCGCTGAGGTGGGTCTGGTTGTCGGCGAACGGCAGCAGGCTCCAGGTGGTGCCCAGCCCTTCTCCGTGGCCCAGGCCACGCACGCAGAGGTAGATGAACACCGCAATGATCGCGACCTGCACCGCCACGAACAACAGGTTGAAGTGCGCCACCAGGTTGATACTGCGCATGTTGATCAGGCTGATCAGGCTGACGAACCCGGCCACCCAGACCCACGCCGGCACTTCGGGGAACATGGCCGACAGGTAGAGCTTGGCCAGCAAGGCATTGACCATGGGCAGCAGCAGGTAGTCCAGCAGCGATGACCAGCCCACCAGGAAGCCCACGTGCGGGTTGATGGCGCGCTGGGTGTAGGTGTAGGCCGAACCCGATTGCGGGAAGCGTCGTACCAGGGTGCCGTAGCTCACCGCCGTGAACAGGATACCGGCCAGCGCCAGGATGTAGGCGCTTGGCACGTGCCCGGCGGTGATGCCGGAAACAATGCCGAAGGTGTCGAACACGGTCATCGGCGTCAGGTAGGCCAGGCCGATGATCACCACGTGCCAGAGGCGCAGTGATTTGCGGAATTGGTCGCCGCCGGAAGCGCTTTGGTCAGGCTGCATGCTGGCGTGGCTCCTGCGGCTGGACGTGAACGGCGGGCACAGTGAGTTGCGCATGCGGCAAGGGCGAGCGGGTGGGCTCCATGTTGTTCACCTTTATTGTTCGGAGCAGAGGGAGGCGCGTGCGAGGCGCCGGTTGTTCTTTGTGGGGTGGGCGCGGTGCAAGTGGTGAAAATAAAAAACGATGGGTAGGTTGGTGTCAAGTTAAACATGACAAGATGTTGCCAAACTGAAATATTTATCGATTTCAATGGGGTTTTGTTCAGTTTTTGCGCGGTTTTTTGCGATTTTGATCGATTTAGATGTTCGTAAAATTGAACAAATAGGATGTTTCCTATGGGCCTATCAGACGGGTCCTAAAAGCGGGATTTCTCGGCTTCGGCCACCATCTGCCCGAGGCTGCGGTGATATTCTTCAGGCCTTGCGTGGCACCTTGGCCACGTGTAAGCCCTTATGGACAGCATTCGGTTCTATTCATGAAGAAATCAGTAGGCATCCTTACCGGCCTGGCTATCGCCATTGCCGTCGCAACCACCGCTGGCGCCTGGTACACCGGCGAGCGCTTGCCTGCGGAGCTGGATTATTCCGTCAACCGCAGCAACGCCGAACTGAAAAAAGCCCTGGTGGGCGTCGGTGGCAGCCTGACCGTCGAACTGGTCTCGCTGGATCGGCACTTCTTCAGCAGTACCGCCCAGTACCGGCTCAAGGCCAAGGACATCAACCTGGGCGACGACGAAGTGGTCAGTTTCGATGTAGGCATGACCGACCAGATCGAGCATGGCCCATTCCCGTGGTCGCGGGTCAAGGCACTCAAGCTGATGCCCGTGCTGGCTGTCAGCAACAGCACCCTGCAGAAGGACGATTTCACCGCCCCCTGGTTCGCGGCAGCGGGCGAACAGGCGCCGGTCAGCGCGCAGACCAGCCTGGGCTACGGCGGCAACGTCGACAGTACGGTCCTGCTGGCCCCGTTCAAGGTCAACGAAACCGACGGCAACAGCCTCGCGTTCTCGGGCATGCAGTTGCAGCTCAGCGGCGACCGCGAAGGCAAGGCGACGAAATTCCAGGGCAGCGCCGAGCGCTTCGAAATGAAGTGGGTGCACGACGATCAGCCGCCTGCCACCTTCGAGCTGAAGGGCTTGAAGGTCGACGGCGACCTGGCCGCCACCCAGCACGATGCGATCTATGTCGGCAAGGTCGACCTGTCGCTGGCGGAAACCAAGGTGACCTTGGGGCCCAAGCAGCAGGTGCTGTCGATCAAAGGCTTTGAGCAGAAAGCCCAGCAAGCCCTCGACGGCCCGGACACCGTCGGTGGGCGCGCGGATTACACGCTGGCGGATATCACCTGGGACGGCCGCGCCGTCGGCAATGCGCAGATGGCCGTGAGCATCAAGTCGGTCAATGCACCGGCGCTGCAAGCGCTGTCACACTGGTACCAGGCGCACTTGCCGGAGTTCGAGGCTGCGGCCGCAGCAGGCCAGGCGGTGCCACAGATCCAGATGGGCGAAGCCGAGAAGGCCAAGTTCCAGGCTGACCTGCAGCAGCTGCTGGCCTCCAAGCCCAAGCTCGCGGTAGAAAACCTGTCGTTCAAGACCGCCAACGGCGAGAGCCGCTTCAACCTGGCAATGGACTTCGCCAGCCCGGCCTCCTTCGACCTGCCGCCCGACCAGCTGAGCAAACAACTGATCACCGAGGTCAAGACGTCGCTGTCGCTGTCCAAGCCGATGATCGGTGACCTGGCAACTTTGCAGGCTCTTTTGGAAGGGCAGACCGATGCCCAGGCCATCGCCATGCAGTCGAGCCAGGCAGGTGAAATGGTTGGCATGATGGCGCTGCAGAGCGGCATGGCCACGGTGCAGGGCAACGACGTGGTGACCCGCCTGCACTATGCCGATGGCATGGTCGACTTCAATGGCCAGAAGATGACCGTAGAAGAGTTCGCCATGCTGATGTCCATGCGTCTTGCCGCCTTGCAGCCGCAAGGTTGATTCGCTAAGCCTGCCCCGGCTCGTTCGCCGGGGCAGGCTGCATAAAAACCCCTTTTGAATTCCCTCGATTGTCTGTAGCCTTCGGCGTCCGATAATAATCCGCGCCCGCAGAGGGCCGTGATGGCCTGCGCGCCGTCCGGCGCCCTTAGCCGATCTGCCAGGGCCGGGTGATACACTCGATTTGATGCGCGCACGCGCTTGCAGGTCCAGCGATCATGACCCAGATTTCCGAACGCCTGTTGGTTCAGGCCCACCTCGACGCCAAACAGCTCAACCCGCTGACAGCCGAGCAGGAGGCCGAATACCGTGCGGCCATCGCTGCCGAGCTCAAGGCCCAGAACGCCGTGCTGGTCGCCCATTACTACTGCGACCCGGTCATCCAGGCGCTGGCCGAAGAAACCGGCGGCTGCGTATCCGACTCGCTGGAAATGGCCCGCTTCGGCAAGAACCACCCCGCCGAAACCGTGATCGTCGCCGGCGTGCGCTTCATGGGTGAGACCGCAAAAATTCTCACCCCCGAAAAACGCGTGCTAATGCCCACCCTGGAAGCCACCTGCTCCCTCGACCTGGGTTGCCCGGTCGAAGCGTTTTCGGCGTTCTGCGACCAGCACCCGGAACGCACCGTGGTGGTGTATGCCAATACCTCGGCGGCCGTGAAGGCCCGTGCCGATTGGGTGGTGACCTCGAGCTGCGCACTGGAGATTGTCGAAAGCCTGATGGACAACGGCGAGACCATCATCTGGGGCCCGGACCAGCACTTGGGCCGTTACATCCAGAAGCAGACCGGTGCCGACATGCTGCTGTGGGACGGTGCGTGCATCGTCCACGAAGAATTCAAGTCGCGTCAGTTGGCCGACATGAAGGCGCTTTACCCGGATGCCGCAATTCTGGTCCACCCCGAATCGCCGGAATCGGTGATCGACCTGGCTGACGCGGTTGGCTCCACCAGCCAGTTGATCAAAGCCGCGCAGACCCTGCCGAACAAGACCTTCATCGTCGCGACCGACCGCGGCATCTTCTACAAGATGCAGCAGCTGTGCCCGGACAAGGAATTCGTCGAGGCCCCGACTGCCGGTAACGGTGCCGCGTGCCGAAGCTGCGCGCACTGCCCGTGGATGGCGATGAACACGCTGGAGCGGGTGTTGGAATGCTTGCGCACGGGCAGCAACGAGATTTTTGTTGACCCGGCGTTGGTGCCCAAGGCGATCAAGCCGCTTAACCGCATGCTGGATTTCACCCAGGCGGCGCGCTTGAAGCTTTCGGGTAACGCCTGAAAATGCTGGGGCCGCTCTGCGGCCCATTCGCAGCACAAGGCCGCTCCTACAGGGGAATGCGATCTCCTGTAGGAGCAGCCTTGTGCTGCGAATGGAGCGCAAAGCGCTCCCGAAAAACTCAGCGCCCCATCATCTCCCTGACCATCCGCTGCTGCTCCATGACCTCGCGCTGGCGCTGATCGATCTGTGACGCCAGCGGGAAGTTGCTCCCCGCACGACGCTTGGCGTAATCCAGCTGCTGGATAGCCTGGTCGAAGTCACCGACCAAGGTGAAGTACTCGGCACGCGCCCGGTGCAAGCCGATGGTGTTACCCGACAACCCCCTCACTTCGGCAACGTCGTACCACACATCCGGATCATCCGGCCGGCTCTTGAGCAGGTCGTTCAGTACTTTTTCCGCTTCAGCTGGCTTGTTCTGCTTCACCAGCAGGTCGGCCCGCACCTGTTTCAGCGGGTAGTTGCCCGGGTACAGCCCCTGCATGCGCTCGGCACGCTGCTGGGCGTCAGCGAGGCGGTTGTTGGTGATGTCCAGGTCGATCTGCGCGAGGTTATAGGTAATGTCGTTGGGCGCTTTGGCCAGCAACGGCTTGAGCAGTTCGCGGGCTTCGTTGAGCTGCCCACCCTTGATCTGCGCCAGGGCCAGGCCGTAGCGTGCGGCGTCCAGTTTGGGGTCTTCATCCAGCTGGGCGCGGAAGCGCTTGGCGGCAAGGCCTGGGGTGCCTTCGTAGGTGAGGGCCACGCGGGCGCGGATCAACTGGTAGCGCTGGGTGTCTTCGATGCCGCCCTTGGGCGCCTGCTCGGCGCGGTTGCGGGTGTCGGCAACGCGCGACTCGGTGACCGGGTGAGTCAGCAGGAATTCTGGCGGCTTGGCATCGTAGCGGTACTGGCGCGCCAGGCGCTCGAACATGCTTGGCATGTTGCGCGGGTCGTAGCCGGCCTTTTCCAGGTTCTGGATACCGACGCGGTCGGCTTCCTGCTCGTTTTGCCGCGAAAAGCGCCGCTGCTCTTGGATCGCCGCCGCCTGGGTGCCGGCAATCATGCCGATGCCAGCGTCGCCAGCGCCCCCGGCCGCCAGCACGATGCCAGCCAGCAGTGCTGCCATCATGGGCAGTTGCATGCGTTGCTGGGCTTCGACGCCACGGGCAAAGTGGCGCTGCGACAAGTGCGCCAGTTCGTGCGCCAGTACCGAGGCGTATTCGCCCTCGGTCTGGGCATTGAGGAACAGGCCGCCGTTGACCCCGACGATGCCCCCAGGGGCGGCGAATGCGTTGAGCTCGCGGCTGTCGATCAGGATGAATTCCAGGCGTCGGTCCTGCAGCTGGCTGGTTTCTGCCAGGCGGTACACGCTGGTTTCGACGTAGTCCTTGAGCTGCGGGTCGTTCAGCTGATTGACCTGGCCACGCAACAGGCTGAGCCAGGCGCGGCCGAGCTGGTGTTCCTGCTGCGGCGAGACGATCGCAGAGCTGGCATCACCCAGTGATGGCAGGTCGTCAGCATGGCCGGGAAGGGCCATCAGGCAGGCCAGCGTCAACAGGGTAGGGCGCAGTAGATTCATGCACGAAGCTCGCGTCGGGTCAAAGGCCTCTACTGTAGCCCGCTCACACGTTGGCGACCAGTGGCGGTATCCTAGCGGGCCTGTTACCAAAGACGTCTACCCGCGTGTGGAGAACCCCTGATGAGTGACACCCTGACCTGCGACGCCGAACTCGACGCCAGCGGGCTGAACTGCCCGCTGCCACTGCTGAAGGCGAAGATGGAACTCAACCGCCTGGCCAGTGGCGCGGTGCTCAAGGTGATTGCCACCGATGCCGGCTCGCAGCGTGACTTCCGCACTTTTGCCAAGCTGGCCGGTCATACCCTGCTGCACGAAACGGCCGAGGCCGGTACCTACACCTACTGGCTGCGCAAGGCCTGAGTCTTAACCAAGGATCGTCAATGTTCAAAGTGCTTCGCGACTGGATGCAGCGCTACTTCTCCGATGAAGAAGCGGTGGTGCTGGCGGTCCTGCTGTTTCTGGCGTTTACCGCGGTACTGACCTTGGGCGGCATGCTCGCGCCGGTGTTGGCGGGGATGGTCCTGGCGTTCCTGATGCAAGGCCTGGTCAATGCCCTGGAGCGTCTGCGCGTGCCTACTCGGCTGGCGGTGGCGGTGGTGTTCGCGTTGTTCATGGGGGCGCTGGCGGTCATCCTGCTGGTGCTGGTGCCGTTGCTCTGGCACCAGCTGATCACCCTGTTCAACGAGTTGCCCGGCATGCTCGGCAAGTGGCAGTCGCTGTTGTTGCTGCTGCCTGAGCGCTACCCACACTTGGTGTCGGATGAGCAGGTGTTGCGAGCTATCGAGTCGGTGCGCGGTGAAATCGGTAAGTTCGGCCAATGGGCCCTGACCTTCTCGCTGTCGAGCCTGCCGCTGCTGGTCAACGCCATGATCTACCTGGTGCTGGTGCCGATCCTGGTGTTCTTCTTCCTCAAGGACCGGGAAATGATCGCCCGCTGGGTCAGTGGTTATCTGCCACGCCAGCGCACACTGTTGAACCGGGTGGGCAGCGAGATGAATCGGCAGATTGCCAACTACATCCGTGGCAAGGGTATCGAGATCCTGATCTGCGGGATTGCCACCTACATCGCCTTTATCAGCCTGGGGCTCAACTATGCCGCGCTGCTGGCGCTGCTGGTGGGCTTGTCGGTGGTGGTGCCTTATGTGGGCGCGGTGGTGGTGACGGTGCCGGTGACGCTGATTGCCTTGTTCCAGTGGGGCTGGGGGGACCAGTTCATCTACCTGATGACGGTGTACGCGATCATTCAGGCACTGGATGGCAACGTGCTGGTGCCGCTGCTGTTTTCCGAGGCGGTCAGCCTGCACCCGGTGGCGATCATCTGCGCGGTGTTGTTGTTTGGTGGGCTGTGGGGCTTTTGGGGGATCTTCTTCGCGATCCCGCTGGCGACGCTGTTCAAGGCCGTGCTGGATGCCTGGCCGCGGCAGGAGCCGAGTGTTTCGCCACTGCTTTGAATGACATTGGGGCCGCTTTGCGGCCCCTTCGCAGCACAAGGTTGCCGTTGTAGGAGCAGCCTTGTGCTGCGAATGGGGCGCGAAGCGGCCCCAACCTATCTCAAGCCTTGTTCAAAGCCTGGGCCGCCGCCAAAACGGCCTCCACATGCCCTGGTACCTTCACCCCACGCCATTCCTGGCACAGCACACCGTCCTTGTCGATCAGGAAGGTACTGCGGTCCACGCCCATGTATTCCTTGCCATACAGCTTCTTCAGCTTGATCACGTCGAACAGCTGGCACAGGGCCTCGTCCTTGTCGCTGATCAGCTCGAACGGGAAGCCTTGCTTGGCCTTGAAGTTCTCATGCGACTTGATGCCATCGCGCGACACGCCGAACACCACGGTGTTGGCTGCGGCAAAGGCGTCATGCTGGTCGCGGAAACCCTGGCCTTCGGTGGTGCAGCCCGGAGTGCTGTCCTTCGGGTAGAAGTACACCACCACCTGGCGGCCCTTAAGCTCGGCGAGGCTGACCGTCTGGCCGCTGGTGGCCTGGGCCTGGAAGTCGGCAACGGGTTGGTCGAGTGCTACGGCCATAGGGGCTTCCTTACACGGGGTTCTGTGGGCGCCAAGGCTCGATCAGCGCATCCAGGTTCAAGGCATCGGCAAAGTCCAGGAACTGGTCACGCAGCCAGCTGATCTGGGTGCCGGCGGGCAGGATCACGGTGAACTGGGCGTTGAGCATGCTGCTGCCGGTTTGTGGCGCCAGGTAGGTGTCGCAGGTCATGGCTTCGAGCTCGACGCGGTGGTCGAGGAAAAACTGGCACAGCTCATTGATGATGTCCGGGCGGTAGGCCGCACTGACATAGGCCACGTAAGGCAGCGCCTGCGGGCGCACCTCCTGGTCGGCGCTGCGCACCACATCGAGGGTCAGGCCGTGCTTTTTGCCCAGGCCCGGCAGGGAAGCTTCAAGACGCGCCAGGGCGTCCCAGCTGCCACCGACCTGCAGCACCAGGGCGCTGGTCTCGCCATGGCGGCTCAGGCGCGAAGTGACGACCGCGCAGCGGTTTTCGAAGGCAGCGCGGCTGAGGACGTTGGCCAGTTCCATGGGGTTTGGGCCCAGGGCACTGATGACAAGGAATTGTTCGCGGACGGTGGGGGTGGACATGCAGCATTCCTAAAGCGATGAGCGGTCGGTGCAGGACAGGCAAAAGCCTCCAGTCGGCAGGGCCCGGGGCTCGCATGCGAGGTCGTGGACGCCGGCGGGGAGCAAGGTCGACGGCCCGGCGGGCCGCGCTGCACCGATCAAAGGGCCAAGGGTAGCGAAATAAGCCGCCGAGGGGAATGCTCCGCCCGCCTGCTTCGCTTGTGCAAGGCCGATGCCCCCAGTACCATTACCGCTCTCTTTTTCCGGCAGGAGCAGTTACATGATTGCGGGCAGTATGGTGGCATTGGTCACTCCCATGGATGCACAAGGGCGTCTTGACTGGGACAGCCTCGGCAAACTTGTAGACTTCCACCTGGAAAACGGCACTCATGCGATCGTCGCCGTCGGCACCACCGGCGAGTCGGCCACCCTGACTGTTGAAGAACACATCGAGGTCATCGAATTTGTTGTCAAACGTGTCAATGGCCGCATCCCGGTCATCGCGGGCACCGGCGCCAACTCCACGTCGGAAGCCGTGCACCTGACCCAGAACGCCAAAAACGCTGGCGCCGATGCCTGCCTGCTGGTCGTGCCGTACTACAACAAGCCGACCCAGGAAGGCTTGTACCAGCACTTCAAGCACATCGCTGAAGCCGTCGACATCCCGCAGATCCTCTACAACGTGCCCGGCCGCACTTCGTGCGACATGCAGGCCGATACCGTGATCCGCCTGTCGACCGTGCCGAACATCATCGGCATCAAGGAAGCCACCGGCGACCTGGCCCGCGCCAAAGCCATCCTCGATGGCGTCAGCAAGGACTTCATCGTCATGTCCGGCGACGACCCGACCGCAGTCGAGCTGATCCTGCTGGGCGGCAAGGGCAACATCTCCGTGACCGCCAACGTCGCCCCGCGCGAAATGGCCGATCTGTGCGAGGCCGCCCTTGAGGGCAATGCCGAGAAGGCCCGCGCGATCAACGAAAAACTCATGCCGCTGCACAAAGACCTGTTCTGCGAAGCCAACCCGATTCCGGTGAAGTGGGCGCTCGTTGAAATGGGCCTGATGCACAAGGGCATTCGCCTGCCGCTGACCTGGCTGAGCGAAGGCTGTCACGAAAAAGTCCGTACTGCCTTGCGCCAGTCCGGCGTACTGGTTTAATCGAGGAAGTACACCGCATGAAGCGACTGGCTGGTCTTTCCGCCCTTGCCCTGATCATTTCCAGCACCAGCGGTTGCGGCTGGCTGTGGGGCGACGAGGGTTATTTCCGCGACCGCGGCAGCGATTACCTGCAGGCGCACCCGACCGCGCCGATGCAGCTGCCGCCGGACGCCAGCAACGTCAAGCGCCTCGACCCGCTGTTGCCTATTCCGCGTAACGTTGCTGATGACCGTGCCACCGGCGAGTTCGAAGTACCGCGCCCGCAGCCCCTGACTGCGGGTGCCGAAGTCAGCGATTTCAGCCTGCAGCGCAGCGGCAACAGCCGTTGGGTCCTGGCCCAGCGCTCGCCCGCCGAAGTTTGGCCGGCAGCCCGTCAGTTCTTTGAAGACAATGGCTTCCGCATTGCTGAAGAGCGCCCACAGACTGGCGAATTCAACACCACCTGGCAGCGTTTCGACGAACTCTCCGCGTCACTCGGTCAGCGCCTGGCGAGCACCGCCAGCAGCGCAGACAGCGAAGTGCGCGTGCGTGTACGCATGGAGCCCGGCGTGCAACGCAACACCTCCGAGGTGTACATCGTCAGCGTCGAGCGCCCGGCCGGCAGCACTGCCGAACCTGGTTTCCCGTCCTCGTCCAGCAACACTGGCGCCGATGCCCTGCTGGTCGACGAAATGCTTGCCAGCATGAACCGCAGCGCCGAGAAGGGCGGGTCGGTCTCGCTGCTGGCCGCACGCGATTTCGATGCCCCGAGCCGCGTCAGCCTGAGCGAAGACGGCAGCGGCAACCCGGTGCTGTACCTGGGCGCCGACCTGGATCGTGCCTGGTCCAGCGTAGGCCGCGCCTTGGAGCAAGGTGGCGAGTGGCGTGTCGAAGACATCAACCGCAGCTTGGGCCTGTACTACATCAACCTGTCCGAAAAGCCTGACGACAAGCAGAACGAGCCGGGCTTCTTCAGCCGCCTGTTCGGCAGTGCGCCGTCCAAGGAAGAGCGTGAAGCCCGTGCCGAACGCTACCAGGTGCGCCTGAGCAAGGTCGGTGAAAGCGTGCAGGTAACGGTCGAGAAAAACATCAACACCGTGGCTCCGGCCGATGTCGCCCGCCGCGTGCTGAGCGCCATTCAGGACCACCTGGGTTAAGTGCGCTTCGCGGTACTCGGAAGCGGCAGCCAGGGAAACGGCACGCTGATCGCCAGTGGTGACACGCTTATCCTGGTCGATTGCGGGTTTTCCCTGCGTGAAACCGAGCGGCGCCTGGCGCTGCTCGGGGTCAGCGCAGCACAGCTTAGCGCCGTGCTGGTCACCCACGAACATGCCGACCACGTGCATGGGGTGGGGTTGCTGTCGCGGCGCTACAATGTACCGGTCTACCTCAGCCAAGGGACCTTGCGCGGCCTGCGCAAGCCGGTGGAGGTGGCCGGTTTTCTCGCGTGTGGCGACAGCCTGCGCATCGGTGGCCTGGAGGTGACGGCGGCGCGCGTCGAACACGACGCCTACGAGCCGTTGCAGTACGTGTTCAGCGACGGCCGACGGCGTTTCGGCATGCTCACCGACCTGGGCTCGTACGATGCGTTGTTGCTGGAGCGCTACCAAGGCCTGGATGCCTTGTTGATCGAGGCTAACCACTGCCGTGACCTGCTGGCGCGCGGGCACTACCCGGCCTTCTTGAAGCTGCGGGTGGGTGGCGCGCAAGGGCATTTGAACAATCACCAGGCTGCGCGCCTGGTGGACGAGTTGGGCTGGAGCAACCTGCAACACCTGGTGCTGGCCCACCTCAGCAGCAAGAACAACCTGCCACAACTGGCCCGCCAGTGCTTCGTCGACACCCTTGGGTGCGACCCGGACTGGCTTCAGGTGGCGAATCAGGAACACGGGCTCGACTGGCGCGAAATCGCCTAGCCCAACTACTCAAGCAAGCGGAGCCCATCATGGAAAAACGCGAAGAACTTTACCGCGGCAAGGCCAAATCGGTTTACAAGACCGACGACGCCGACCGCTTGATCCTGCTGTTCCGCAACGACACCTCGGCGTTCGACGGCAAGCGCATCGAACAGCTCGACCGCAAAGGCATGGTGAACAACAAGTTCAATGCCTTCATCATGCAAAAGCTCGAAGAAGCCGGCGTGCCGACCCAGTTCGACAAGCTGCTGGGCGACAACGAGTGCCTGGTGAAAAAGCTCGACATGATCCCGGTCGAGTGCGTGGTGCGTAACTACGCCGCGGGCAGCCTGGTCAAGCGCCTGGGCGTGGAGGAGGGCATCAAGCTGGAGCCGTCCACCTTCGAACTGTTCCTGAAGAACGACGAGAAGGGCGACCCCTTCATCAACGAATCCCACGTTGTCGCGTTCGGCTGGGGCACCGCCGAGCAGCTGGTCGAAATGAAAAAGCTGTCGCTGAAAGTCAACGAAGTGCTGAACAAGCTGTTCGATGACGCCGGTCTGCTGCTGGTCGACTTCAAGCTGGAGTTCGGCGTCTTCCACGGCCAGATCGTCCTGGGCGACGAATTCAGCCCAGACGGCTGCCGCCTGTGGGACAAAGAAACCCGCAAGAAGATGGACAAAGACCGCTTCCGTCAGGGCCTGGGCGACGTCATCGAAGCCTACGAAGAAGTTGCCAAGCGCCTGGGCGTGCCGCTGTAAGCGGCACGTTCACGCAAGCGCCTGATACCACGCGAATTTTTTTGAAATAAAGGTTTGCGTTTCATAAATTCGCTGGTATGATGCGCGCCATTGGAGAGATGCCGGAGTGGTCGAACGGGACGGATTCGAAATCCGTTGTACTGGCAACAGTACCTAGGGTTCAAATCCCTATCTCTCCGCCATACATGTGGTAGATGAAGCCCCTGAAAACGATGAGTTTTCAGGGGCTTTTTCGTTGGTCTCTAATACGCCCTCATCGGTCGCCTAGTCGGCGTCATAAAAGACGTCACCTTGGTCTAGGCGGCATCTTTTACGCTAGATGCTTATCAAGCGGCCTAACCGTTAACTCCACTCCCAGGGCAAGCATGAGCTTTTGAACTGTAGCGAAACGAGTCTTGTCGCCACCTTTGAGTGTTTTATAAAGAGATTCTCGGTTTACCCCGGCATCCTGAGCGAACTGGTTCACGCCCCTTGCTTTTGCCACTTCTCCCATGGCGTGCATCAAGACCTGAGCGTCGTTAGCCTTCATCGCTTCAGCTAGAAACGCGGCAATGGTTTCAGGGCTATCAAGGAACCGAGAGGCTTCGAAAGGCTTGGTATTGCTCAAATCTAGATCGAGGATTGGCATCTCGTCGTGATGGGCTGTGTTACTCATGATTTTTACCTCGCAGGGCGTCAAGAATTTCCTTCGCTCGTTTAATGCTTCTGGATTGAGCCGTCTTATCACTGCCGTAGAGCATCAGGTAGCGGGTTGTGCCTGTACGCACGTAGTAGTGAGATAGCCATCTTGATGATGGCGCCTTGGCGGAGAGGTTCGATGCCTTCGTTGCCTGTCCCTAAAGCTTCATCATCCCCAGTTCCGCATCATCAAGCAGCGCTTTGGCCATCGCGCTCAGGTAATGCGAAGCCCAGATCAACTTCTGATCGCCCTCCATCAACCCTGTCAGGGTCATGTCGCGTACATAGCCCATCAGCTCGGATGCCTGTTCGCGGGCGCTTTGGCAGCAGATGCCTGGCTCGATGCGAAAGAGTGGGTGGGTTTGGTTTTCGCCTTGGTAGAACGTTGTCAGGCCGACCGTGGTGGGCGGCTTTGGGGTGGCTGTAGTCGTCATTTAACTCCCTGAAATCTTTAGTGCCGGGTCTGGCCCCTTCGCGGGTGAACCCGCTCCCACAGGTATGGAGAAGAGCCCTGTGGGAGGGGTACGCAGCTACTCGAACGTTCAATGCACCGTGCCCGGCGCTGCGGGGATGTGCGGCTGCATCTGCAATTGCATCAATGCGGACTCAACCAGGCTTTGTACTGCCTCCATCTCGTGGATGACTGCCTGCATCACGATCGAGTTGGGGGAGGTGGGCTTGAGTTGCACTGATTGGCGGGCTACAGACAGGGCACAGAGGACGTACTCTGTGGATTGGATCAGGGTGTCCTGCAATATCTGCGAGGAATTGAGGGAGTAGGGCGGATCGGGGACTATCTTGCGCATGAAAGCTCCTTGGGTAAGTGGAGCTGCCTGGCAACGCTGTCAAACGAATGGAGGCAGCTATACACAGGTTGACAGACCGGTACCCAAGCAACCCGGCGCACACGAATGTGCCCTATGTACAGCCGCCATGAAGCGCTGCAGCGGAAACTTGGGTTGTCGGCCTGTCAAAGCCAGTCGTTGATTTGGCAACGACACGGCGAGACTAGAGCGCGACCCAAGCACTCGCAACAGTTTGAGCGGATCGGCAGTATGTTTGGGAAATGGACTACAAGATAGGGGAAAAAACTGAAGGTTAGCTGTAGGGCGGATGGCTGATTCGCCATCCTTTACAGTTCAAGAAATGACAACTGCGCTCTTCTGTTATTTATGCGTTTTGGGTAAACCTGGGGCCGCTTTGCGGCCCATCGCAGGCAAGCCAGCTCCTACAGGTAAAGCGCAAGCCTTGAAGGCAGTGCAGTACCTGTAGGAGCTGGCTTGCCTGCGATGGGCTGCGCAGCAGCCCCGGAAATCTCGAATCAGCGCATCGCCGCCAGCTTGATCCCGAACCCAACCAGGCAAACCCCCGCCAACCGCTCGAACAGGTTGGCAATCCGTGGGTTCGCGCGCATGCGTTCGGCCAGCTTGTGGGTCAATACCACCGCAATCAGCCCATACAGGAACGTCACCACCGCCACGGTCGCCGCCAGAAAGCCAAAGGTCAGCAACCCCTGGTGCTTCACCGGGTCGACGAACAGCGGGAAAAACGCCATGTAGAACATGATCGCCTTGGGGTTGAGCAAGGTGATCATCATCGTCTGGCGCAAGTAGTGGCCGTTGTCCATGCGGCTTGCACGCGGGGCGCCGCCGGGTTTGCTCAGCACCATGCGCAGGCCCAGGTAGGCCAGGTACGCAGCCCCCGCCCATTGCACCACGTGGAAGGCGGCAGGGTAGGCGGCAAGTAAGGTGGCCACGCCGGCCACGGCCAGCCACAGCAGCACCTGGTCACCCAGGATTACCCCGAAGGTCGCCGCCAAGCCGGCCTTGATGCCACCCTTGCCCGTGGCCGTGATCAAGGCAAAGTTGCCTGGGCCAGGGATGGCCAGGACGATGATGAAGGCGATGACGAAGGCGCCGTAGTCGGTAACACCCAGCATGGGGGGAACTCCTGTAATAGTGCAGGTGCAAGGCAGAACTACAGACTATCTTCCCCGGCGGCTTACTTTTCAACTGTCGGTTAATGCTGCGATAACGCGACGTATTGTTACATCGAGCCCTCTGTGACTTGGATCCAATGCTTTGGTTCTGTATGATCCGGGCGCCATCAGTACGATGGCCGACGATTCATTTAAAGGACTTAGTATGAAAAAGCTGTTGAAAGCCACTGTTGCCGTTGCTGTCGTTTCGGGCGTTGCCCTGCTGTCCGGCTGCACTGGTCAAGTCTACAACCAGCAGAAGAACTGCTCGTACGACTACCTGTTCCACCCTTCGGTTTCCATCTCCAAGGTCATCGGTGGCTGCGGCCCGATCGATAAACTGCCTCAGCCGCAGTAATCTTGGCGATACGCTGATCGCGACGCTTGCGGCGTGATCCAAGGACCCCGGTCATGCAGATGCCCGGGGTCTTTTGTTTAAGGGATCACCAGCGCAACGAAACGGTACCGAGCAAGGTCCGCTCTTCACCCCAGTAGCAACGCCCGGCGTTGTTGCAGCCTGCTACATACTCTTTGTCGAACAGGTTGCGGGCATTGACCTCGACTGACCAATTTTCGTCGAGGGTATACCCCACCTTGGCATCCACCAGCGTGACATCACCGGTATCGAGCTTGCCGTACAGGCTCGCCGGGGTATAAGCGAAGGTGCTGTCGAAGTGACGCACGCCACCGCCGATCTGCAGCCCCTTCAACAGCCCGTCACGAAAACGGTAGGTGCTCCACACCGATGCCTGGTTGCGCGGCACGCCGGTCATCTGGTGGTCTTCATACAGCGAGCCCGCCACGTCCTTGGTTATGCGCGAATCGGTGTAGGTGTAGGCCGCAGTGAGGTTGAGGTTTTCGCTCAGGTCGCTGTTGAGCTCCAGCTCCACACCCTTGGCGCGGCTGGCGCCGATCTGGCGGTAGTCGCCGACGCTTGAGTCGAACAGCACATCGTCCTTCTTGCGCAGGTCATACACCGACGCGGTAAAGGCGGTGTTCCAGCCCTTGGGCTCGTACTTGATACCCACTTCGTACTGTTCGCTGGTGGTCGGGTCCAGCGGGCCGCTCTTGCTCTCGGTCTGCTGGGTGGGGGCAAAGGCAGTGGAGTAGCTGAAGTACGGCGACAGGCCGTTTTCGAACTGGTACATCACGCCAGTCTGCCAGGTGAAGTCGCTGTCCCAGCTGTCCATGTCGGCTTGTGCATTGAGGGTACCGGCCTTGTTGCGGAACTGGCTGTTGACCCGGTCCAGGCGCCCGCCGAGCAGCAACACCCAGTTGTCGACCTTGGTTTGCAGCTGGCTGTAGAGGCCGTACATGGTCTGTTCGAGCAAGGCGTTCTGCACGTGTAAAGGCGTGCTTGGCTTGCCATTCCAGACCGGGTTGAACACGTTGATGGTGCCGCCGTTGCCGGCATCCCAGTCCTGGTTGAACGAAGTGCGGTCAAGGCTCGCCCCCAGCAGCAGGGTGTGCTCGAACTCACCGTTGTCGAAGTGGCCTTCGAACTGGTTGTCCAGCGAGTAGGCGATGGACTTGTTGTAGCGGTCGTAGGCAGTGTTGCCCAAGGTGGTGCCGAAGCCGCCGTTGTTCAGGCTGCCTGGCCACATCTCCTGGCGGTCGATGCGCGACTGCATATAGCGCGAATTCTGGCGGAACTGCCAGGTGTCGTTGAAGCGGTGGCTGAACTCATAGCCCAGGCTCCAGGTTTCGCGTTCGAAGTTGTCCCAGTCCGGGTTGCCGGACAGCTGGTCCTTGTCGATCTTGCCGTTGGGGTTGTGCAGCAAGGTGCCGGCTGCGGGGTAGCCCAACTCCATCAAGGTGCGGTCGCGCTGGTAGGTGGCCAGCACGGTCAGGCTGTTGAACTCGTCGAAGTTCAGGGTCAGCGACGGGGCGATGTAGAGGCGGTCATCAGGCTGGTGATCGACCTGGGTATCGGCGTTGCGGCCCATCATTACCAAGCGGCCAAGCACATTGCCTTCATCGTTCAACGGGCCGGAGACGTCGACACCCAGCTGGCGGCGGTTGTGCGAGCCATAGCTCAGCTGCACTTCGCCGCGGGCCTCGGCGGTCGGCCGTTTGCTTACCAGGTTGACCACGCCACCTGGGGCGTTCTCGCCGTACAGGATCGAGGTCGGGCCGCGGAACACTTCCACCCGCTCGAGGCCATAGGGTTCGCTGCTGGTGTCGTAACGGTTGCCTTGCACCCGCAGGCCATCGCGCAGCAGGCCGTAGCCATAGTCGGTGGCGTTGAAACCACGGATGAAGAACAGGTCGCCCGCCTGGCCGTCACCGCCGGCAAAGGGTGGGGAGAAGATGCCCGGTACATAGCCGAGCACTTCGGTGAGGGTTTGCGATTGCTGGTCGTCCATGCGCTGGCGCGTCACCACCGAGACCGAGCGCGGGGTGTCGGCCAGGGCGCTGCTGGTCTTGCTGGCCGTGGCGCTGGAGACGGCACGGTAGCCCGTGTCGCCCTGGCCATTGCTGGCAGCCAGGGTGGCGGCGTTGATGGCGGTGGCATCCAGTTGCAAAGCATTGCCGTCTTCGACCGGTTGCAGCACATAGCCGCTGCTGCCTTGCGGTATAGCCTGCAGGCCGCTGCCTTGCAGCAGACGGGCCAGCCCTTGGGTGACGCTGTAGCGGCCTTGCAGGCCCTGGCTGGTTTTACCGGCGGCCAATGCGTTGCTGCCGGCCAGGTAGATGCCGGCCTGGCTGCTGAACTGGTTGAGGGCGCTGGTCAGCGAGCCGGGGGCGATGTTGAAGGCAGTCTCGGCATTGATCGCTTGTTCGGCGTGCGCCAAGGTCGCCGGCAGCATTAGCGGTGCAGCGGCACAAAGGGAAAGCGGGGCGGCAAGCGCCAGGCGAAAGGCGGGGTGGAGGGGCGTCGGCATGCTGGTCCCTGAGGTCGATACGGTCAGTTGAGGGAGGTTGTGAGGGGTTAACCGAACGAGATTGGGAAAAGGGAACCGGTTGGTGCGGTTTTTTTGCATGAGGACTTTGGGGGGGGTATGGCGCTACAAACCTATCGGCAACCATCCATCAGCCCCACTCCTCACGCCGGCTCGACGCTCACCCACCAGGGCGTCAGCCTTTGCACACGAACCGGCAGCGCGGCCTGCAGCAGGTCGAGTGCGCGGTCGGTATCGTTGAGCGGAAAAGCCCCCATCACCGACAGCTGTGCCACCGACGGGTGCCAGCCCAGGTGGCCATGGCGATAGCGGCCCAGCGTCTGCAACAGCTGCGCCAGGGGCATGTCCTCGGCATTCAGGCGCTGATGAATCCACGACTCGCCCGCGCTCTGCGCCGGGCGCGGCGCGCTGATGCCCTGGGCGGTGAAGACCACCTGCTGCCCGGCCTGGACAATAAGGCGCTCGGCCCGCTTCGCAGTGCACACTTCGACCGCACCGGCGTACACGTCCAGCCGCGTGGTCTCGCCCTGCTGGCACACCGCAAAACGGGTACCGAGGGCTTGCATGCGACCTTGCGCGGTGTCGACAAAAAATGGCCGGCGCGAGTCGGCGGCGGTTTCCACCAGGATTTCGCCAAAACGCAACGTGAGCACGCGGCTCAGCGCAGAGAACTCCAGGTCCACTGCACTCTGGGCGCCCAGCCACAGCTGGCTGCCGTCGGCCAGGCGGGTTTGCCGGGTTTCACCAATGCCGGTGGCAAGGTCGGCACCCCAGCCCGGCAGTGGCGCACCCCGCCAGGCCTGCGAGCCGAGCAGCGAGCTGGCGCCGAGCACCAGCAACGTCTTGAGCCCGGTGCGCCGGCTGAAGCGGCGCGGGTCGTGCTCGCGCAGGGCCCGGCCCGCGGCAGTGCCTTCGGCCTGCAAAGGCGCGAAGCGCTGGCCGACACGTTGCACGTAGTGCCAGGCTGCGCGGTGGTCGCCGTGCTGGTCGAGCCAGTGTTGCCACTGGTGGTGCACCTGCGGGCCGGCGTCCTCGTCCTGCAGTTGCACGTACCAGTGCGCGGCTTCTTGCAAACTGGCGTGGCTGAGTTTCTGTGTGGGTGTGCTCATGGCGTCATTCCACCAGCACGCCGTCGAGTTCGGCTTCAAGGATGGCGCAGTGCAAAAAGGCCTGCGCCAGGTACTTCTTGATCATGCGTTCGCTGACGCCAATGTGCGCGGCGATATCGCGGTAGGCCAGGCCATCGAGTTGTGCCAGCAGAAACGCCTGGCGCACCTTGCCGGGCAAGCGCAACAGCATCGCGTCCACCTCGTGCAGGGTTTCGACGATGATCGCTCGCTGCTCGGGGGAGGGCTGCACGGCTTCGGGCTGCAACGCCAGCTGTTGCAGCCAGGCATGCTCCAGCCGCTGGCGCCGCCAGTGGTCCACGCACAGGCCACGGGCGATGGTGGCCAGGTAGGAGCGTTCAGCGCGCTCCCCATCGAATTGGCGCGGGCGGTTGAGGATGCGCAGGAACGTGTCCTGAACCAGGTCGGCAGCATCGCAACGGCTGCCCAGGCGCCGGTACAAAAAGCCAAGCAACCAGCGCGAATGGCTGTGGTACAGGCTATGGATGGAGGTGTTCAACTCAGGTATCGAAACCACGGCGGCATCCGGCGCGAGCGCGTACTGGTGCGAATGAGAAATGATCGCAATAGTAGGGGTGGCGGAAGAATACTGCAATCGCTGTCGAATATTCCCGCGTGGCTGGGACAACCTGTCGCCTTGACGCGCAGCCCCTCAATTTGTTTGTGCTGGCAATTCAGATACAATCGGAAAAACGTTTCAGCGATGGCGGGTCAATTCGACCATTGGCTGGGCGTTCACTGTTTCTCTTGGCTGCTGACTCCAATGATCAATAACAAGCGCGCGCTGAAGGACAGAACGACACGAGGCCCCGCCTAGGCCTCCCTTACGTGCTAACCATTGGGATTGATCAATGTTCAAGAAAGCTGGCAAGACCTTGCTGGGTCTGGCTGTCGCGGCGAGCGTCATGCAAGCGCACGCGGTAGAAACCAAGAAAGTCGACGTGCTGCTGGTCGGCGGCGGCATCATGAGTTCCACCCTGGCGGTCTGGCTGCACGAGCTGGAGCCGAGCTGGTCGATGGAAATGGTCGAACGCCTGGACGGCGTCGCCGAAGAAAGCTCTAACGGCTGGAACAACGCCGGTACCGGCCACTCCGCGCTGGCCGAGCTGAACTACACCCCGGAAGACAAAGACGGCAACGTCAACATCACCAAGGCCATCGAAATCAACGAAGCCTTCCAGATCTCCCGCCAGTTCTGGTCGTGGCAGGTGCGTCAGGGCGTGCTGAAGAACCCGCATTCGTTCATCAACAGCACCCCGCACATGAGCTTCGTCTGGGGCGATGACAACATCAAGTTCCTCAAGAAGCGTTATGACGCGCTGCAGGCCAGCCCGCTGTTCCGCCCGATGCAGTATTCCGAGGACCACGCGCAGATCGCCAAGTGGGTCCCGCTGATGATGGAAGGCCGCGACCCTAACCAGAAGCTGGCCGTGACCTGGACGCCGATTGGCACCGACGTCAACTTCGGCGAGATCACCCGCCAGTTCGTTGGCCACCTGAAGACCCAGGACAAGTTTGACCTGAAGCTGTCCAGCGAAGTGCAGGACATCACCCGCAACAAGGACGGCTCCTGGCACGTCGAGTACAAGAACCTGAAGGACGGTACCGAATCGGCCACCGACGCCAAGTTCCTGTTCATCGGTGCCGGCGGCGGCGCGCTGAAGCTGCTGCAGAAGTCGGGCATCCCTGAGGCCAAGGAATACGCCGGCTTCCCGGTGGGCGGCTCGTTCCTGGTGACCGAGAACCCGACCGTTGCCATGCAGCACATGGCCAAGGCCTACGGCATCGCCTCGACCGGCGCGCCACCCATGTCGGTACCGCACCTGGACACCCGCGTGCTGGACGGCAAGCGCGTGATCCTGTTTGGGCCATTCGCGACCTTCTCGACCAAGTTCCTGAAGAACGGCTCGTACCTCGACCTGCTGGGCAGCACCACGCTGCACAACGTGTGGCCGATGACCAAGGTCGGTATCGAACAGTACCCGCTGGTGGAGTACCTCGCGGGCCAGCTGATGCTGTCTGACGACGACCGCTTCGAAGCCCTGCGCACCTACTTCCCGAACGCCAAGAAAGAAGACTGGCGCCTGTGGCAGGCCGGCCAGCGCGTGCAAATCATCAAGCGTGATGCCGAGAAAGGCGGCGTGCTGAAGCTGGGTACCGAAGTCGTGGCCTCCGAGGACCGCACCATTGCCGGCCTGCTGGGTGCCTCGCCAGGTGCTTCGACTGCTGCGCCGATCATGCTGAACGTGCTCGAAACCGTGTTCAAAGAGAAGGTGGCGACGCCTGAGTGGCAAGCCAAGATCAAAGAGATCGTGCCGAGCTACGGTACCAAGCTGAATGATTCGGCAGCCGCCACGCAGAAAGAGTGGAACTACACCGCTGAAGTGCTGCAGTTGGAGAAGCCGCCAGTGATCGACGCCAGCGTCGATTTCGGTGCTGCGCCAGGCAAAGCAGTTGAAAGCAAGCCAGAGAACGACATGGCGCTGTAAGCGACACTGTTGTGAACGAAAGCCACGGGGGTGACCTCGTGGCTTTTTTATTGCCTGTACCGGCCTCTTCGCGGGTGAACCCGCTCCCACAGGTTTAGCACACTACCTGTGGGAGCGGGTTCACCCGCGAAAGGGCCGGCACCGAAAACCGCTGATCGGAAACCCTGGCGGGAGCGAATAAAAACATATTTTGATGCTTAAATTAATCTTGTCAGTCGATCCCCTCCAGGAGGGTGCCGTCATGAACCTCAAGATTGCTGCCTTACTGCTGCTAGCGCTGTGCGCACAGCCGGCATGGAGCCAGAGTTACTCAACCGCTACCCCCGCCGCCAAACCCGCCCAAGCCGGTGCACTGACCACGCGCCTGGCCCTGCGCGACCTGTGGGTCGAGCACATTTTCTGGGTCCGCAACTACGCCGTGGCCAACCAGGCCGGCAATGCCAAGCAAGCCGCAGTCGCTGCCAACGAAGTGGTCGCCGATGCCACCCGCATCGCCAACAGCATTGCGCCGTTGTACGGCCAGACGGCAGCCGACCAGTTGCTCAAACTGCTTGCCGGCCACTGGGGCGCCATCAAGCACTACAGTGACGCCACCGTGGGCAAAGACAAAAAAGGCCAGCAGGCCGCTGTCGATGACCTGACCAGTAACGCCAAGGCGCTTGCAGCGTTCCTGGCCAAGGCCAACCCCAACCTGCCCGAGCAGACCCTGATCACGATGCTCGGCGCCCATGGCGGCCATCATATTGCGCAAATCGACCAGCTTGCCGCTGGCGACTATGCCGGTGAGGCACGCACATGGGGGATGATGCGCGAGCATATCCTGGCACTGGCGGACGCCTTGACGGCGGCGCTGGTCAAGCAGTTCCCGGACAAGTTCTGATGCTCGAAGGGCTTGGCCGTACCCAACAGGACCTGCTCCATGCATTGCTGCATCAGCCGGCTGGCATGAGCATCGACGATCTGGCGCAGGCCCTGGCCATCACCCGCACCGCGGTGCGTCAGCACCTGGCCGCACTGGAGCGTGACGGCCTGGTGATGCGCGGTGCCACCCGGCCTACCGGGCGCCGCCCGGAGCAACTGCACCAGCTCACCGAGCATGCCCGCGAGCTGTTCCCGCGGCAGTATCCGCTGTTGGCCAATCTGTTGATCGATGAAGTGGCCGGCATCATCGGCCATGACGCCTTGCAGGTGCTGATGCGCCAGTTGGGGCGCAAGCTGGCGGCAGACCTGGAGCGGCAGGTGGTGGATGAAGCGCGCATCGTTCAGCACATGAACACGGCCGGGTATGAGGCCGAGGTGTTCTTTCGCTCAGCCGGGGAGCCGCAGATCGTCGCGCACAATTGCGTGTTCCATCACCTGGCCAAGGCGCACCCCGTGGTGTGTGAGCTGGACCTGGCGCTGATCGGGGCGCTGGGGGGCGCCGAGGTCAGCCATGAAGAATGCATGCTGAGGGGAGGGCAGGTGTGCAGGTTTGCACTGCGTAAGGAACAGACTTGATGCTGATAGTGCGGGCCTCTTCGCGGGTAAACCCGCTCCCACAGGATCTGCGCCAACTTCAAGTCTGGCGATGTACCTGTAGGAGCGGGCTTGCCCGCGAAGAGGCCCGCACAGCAATCACTGCTGCCGCAGAATGCACGCCAGTAACCCAGGGAACCGTTCGTCGAGCATTTCGCTGCGCAGCGAGTTCATGTGGGTCGTGCCGACATTACGCGTATGCACCAACCCCGCATCGCGCAACACGCGAAAATGGTGCGACATGCTCGACTTCGGCCGGCCGCCGTCCAGCTCGCCGCAGCTGGCCTCCGCCACGCCCGCCAAGTGGCGCACGATTTCCATGCGCACGGGGTCGCTCAAGGCGTAAAGCAGGCGCTCGAGGATCAGGTCTTCAGGGTTGGGATGTTTGTAGGCTCGCATGGTCGACATGATAACGGGCCTTTCAATTATTGCCATAGTTCGATTATGATCGAACTATCGTATTCAGATGAACCCGGAGTCCCTCATGTCCGCATTGTTCGAACCCTATACCCTCAAAGACGTCACCCTGCGCAACCGCATCGCGATTCCGCCCATGTGCCAGTACATGGCCGAGGACGGCATGGTCAATGATTGGCACCACGTCCACCTGGCCGGCTTGGCCCGGGGTGGTGCCGGCCTGGTGGTGGTCGAAGCCACTGCAGTCGCGCCGGAAGGGCGCATTACCCCCGGCTGCGCCGGTATCTGGAGCGACGCCCATGCCCAGGCGTTCGTGCCGATGGTGCAGGCGATCAAAGCAGCAGGCTCAGTGCCGGGCATCCAGATTGCCCATGCCGGGCGCAAGGCCAGCGCCAACCGCCCGTGGGAAGGGGACGACCATATCGCCGCCGACGATGCCCGCGGCTGGCAGACCATCGCCCCCTCGGCCATCGCCTTCGGCGCTCACTTGCCGAAAGTACCGCGCGAAATGACCTTGGACGACATTGCCCGGGTCAAGCAGGACTTCGTCGATGCCGCCCGCCGTGCGCGCGAGGCGGGCTTTGAGTGGATCGAGCTGCACTTTGCCCACGGTTACCTGGGCCAAAGCTTCTTCTCCGAGCATTCCAACCAGCGTACCGACGCCTACGGTGGCAGCTTCGAGAACCGTAGCCGCTTCTTGCTGGAAACCCTGGCAGCCGTGCGTGAGGTGTGGCCGGAGAACCTGCCGCTGACCGCCCGCTTTGGTGTGCTGGAATATGACGGTCGCGATGAGCAGACCTTGGACGAGTCCATCGAGTTGGCCCGGATGTTCAAAGCCGGTGGCCTGGACCTGCTGAGTGTCAGCGTCGGCTTCACCATCCCTGAGACGAACATCCCGTGGGGCCCGGCGTTCATGGGGCCGATTGCCGAGCGCGTACGCCGCGAGGCCGGCCTGCCGGTGACGTCGGCGTGGGGCTTTGGTACGCCGCAGCTGGCTGAAGGCGCGCTGAAAGCCAATCAGCTCGACCTGGTGTCGGTAGGGCGTGCGCACCTGGCGGACCCGCACTGGGCGTACTTCGCGGCCAAGGAGTTGGGGGTGGATAAAGCGTCGTGGACCTTGCCGGCGCCTTATGCGCACTGGCTTGAGCGTTATCGCTGAGTGATGCAGGGGGCTGCTGCGCAGCCCAATCGCCGGCAAGCCGGCTCCCACAGGTGGTGCGCATGCCGGCCTCTGTGGGAGCCGGCTTGCCGGCGATTGGGCCGCAAAGCGGCCCCAGGCTTCAAAACCGATCCAACCGATAAGCTTCCATCTGCGGCCCTCTTTCCTGGTCGGCAAGCCGCCCCACCCATTCGGCCGTCACCGCCGCCTGGGTCAACCCCAGGTGCTGATGCCCGAACGCAAGCATCACCCGTCCCTCGCACACTTGGTCGATCACCGGCAATGAATCCGGCAATGACGGCCTGAAGCCCATCCACGGCGTCGCCCCTTCGGCATCGAGATCTTGCTGGAACAAGCCCTTGCTCAGCCGATGTAGCTGCCATGCCCGCTGCATGCTTGGCGGCGCATCGAGCCCGGCGAATTCCACCGTGCCGGCCAGCCGTAACCCGTCGGCCATCGGCGTCATGATAAACTTGCGCTCCAGCGAGGTGACGGCAAAGGGCAGCCGTTGATGTTCACCCGGCAACATCAGGTGGTAGCCACGTTCGGTGTCCAGCGGCACCCGCTTGCCGGTAAGGGCCGCAGTGAGTTTGGCCGAATGCGCGCCGCAACTGATCAACACCTGGCGCGCGTTGAACGTGCCTTGGTCGCTGGCCAGGCTGACGCCGCTGCCGTGCAGGTGCCCGCCGTCAACGTGCGCCTGGACGAAGCGAACCCCACTGGCCTTGGCCGCTTCGAACAGCTCGCAGACCACGCGGTACGGGTCGATGAAATGCCCGGTACGGGGAAAAAACAGCCCGCCCAGGATCGAGCGGCTCAACTGAGGCGCCGTTGCCCGTACGCTGTCGGCCGACCAGTACTCCGCCGGCACCGCCTGCTGCTGCATGCGCGCCTGCAAGGCCGCCAGTGCCTGGCGCGATTCGTTGCGTTCGAACACCAGCAACGACCCCTCTTCCTTGAACAGGTCGCTGCGCCCAATCGAGCCGAGCAACCGCTGCCAGGCCGCCAGGCTGCCTTCGTTCAGCGCACGGATGCCAGCCACGCTGCGCTGAAACGGCGCGGGCCGCAGGTTGAGCAGCAAGCGGGTGAACCAGGGCATGGCCTTGGGCAAGTACTTCCAGTCCAGGCGCAGCGGGCCCATCGGGTCCATCAGCATGCTGGGCAGGCGTTTGAGAATCGACAAGTCGGCAATCGGGAACACCTGCTCGGTGGCCAGGTGCCCGGCGTTGCCGAACGAGGCGCCGTGGCCAGGTGGCTCGCGGTCGATCAGCAGCACCCGACGGCCTTGCCTTGCCAGTTGCAGGGCACAGGCGACGCCGACGATGCCGGCGCCGACCACAGCGATATCAGTTTCAGCAGCGTTGAGCGGCTCGACCATGGTTCAGCCTTCCCGCTTGCCGTCGAGCAACCGGCGCAGTTGCAGCGGGTTGCCGTGGCGCAAGGCCTCTGGCAGCAGCCCGTCTGGGAAGTCCTGGTAGCACACCGGGCGCAGGAAGCGCAGGATCGCCGCCGTGCCCACCGACGTGGTGCGGGCATCGGAAGTAGCCGGGAATGGCCCGCCATGGACCATCGCATCGCACACCTCGACCCCGGTCGGCCACCCGTTGACCAGGATGCGCCCGGCCTTGCGTTCCAAGGTCGGCAACAGGGCGCGGGCACTGTCGATGTCGGCCTCATCCAGTTGTAGCGTCGCGGTCAGTTGGCCTTCCAGGTGCTCGGCCACCTGGCGCACCTGCGCGTCGCTGTCGCACGCCACCACCAGTGAGGCAGCGCCGAAGACCTCGGCTTGCAGCGCCGGGTCGGTCAGAAACGCGCTGGCCTGGGTCACGAACAACTGGGCTTGGCACTGGTTAGGGCCTTGCGCCGGTTGACCGCTGGCGGCCACGTGGGCGTTGCTGTTCTCGGCCAATGCGCCAACGCCCGTTTCATAAGCGCTGAAAATACCGGGGGTGAGCATGGTTTGTGCGGCTGCACGTTGCACCTGCTCGCTGGCGGCGTCGACGAAGCGTTGCAGCGCCGGCCCTTGGCGGGCGATCACCAGGCCAGGGTTGGTGCAGAACTGCCCGGCGCCTTGGGTCAGCGAAGCGACGAACCCTTGCGCCAGTGCTTCGCCGCGACGCTGCAGGGCGGCGTCAAACAGGAACACCGGGTTGATCGAACTCATCTCGGCGTACACCGGGATAGGCTCTGGGCGGGCCTGCGCGGCGTGGCACAGGGCGATGCCCCCGCTGCGCGAGCCGGTAAAACCGACGGCCTTGATGCGCGGGTCGCTGACCAGGGCGATGCCCACTTCACGGCCCGCGCCGTACAACAGCGAGAACACGCCTTCAGGCAGGCCACAGTGCTTCACGGCGTGCGCCACTGCCTGGCCCACCAGCTCGCTGGTGCCAGGGTGGGCGCCGTGGGCCTTGACCACCACCGGGCAACCCGCGGCCAGTGCCGAAGCCGTGTCGCCGCCGGCCACCGAGAAGGCCAGGGGGAAGTTGCTGGCGCCAAACACCGCCACCGGCCCCAGGGCCACCTGGCGCTGGCGCAGGTCGGGGCGCGGCAGGGGCTGGCGCTCGGGCAGGGCATTGTCGACCCGCACGTCCAGCCATTCGCCGGCACGTACCACACGGGCGAACGTGCGCAGTTGCGTGCAGGTGCGGCCGCGTTCGCCTTGGATGCGTGCCTTGGGCAGGCCCGTCTCGGCGACGGCGCGGTCGATCAGTGCATCGCCCAGGGCCTCGATCTGTTCGGCGATGGTTTCAAGAAAGTGTGCCCGTTGTTCGAGCGAGGTCTCGCGGTAGTCATCGAACGCCGCCCAGGCCAGTGCGCAGGCCTGGGCCACGTGTTCGCCAGTGCCGCCGAGGTAGGCGGGTTCGAGCGCTTGGCCGGTGGCCGGGTCGATGGCGCGGATGGCGTCGCGGCTGCCGGTTACCGGCGTTTGGCCAATCAGCAGGTTGCCTGTCAGGGGCATAGAGCCTCCTTTGGAGTCGGATTCAGGTGCAAGGGTGTAGCGCATACCCAGTGGGAGCGGGTTTACCCGCGAAGCAGGCACCACGGTGCATGGCACCGGCTTCACCGGTGTTCGCGGGCAAGCCCGCTCCCACAGTGATCAGGCGACGTTTTGCTCGGCCGACCAGTTGGCGTACCACTGGCGGAACAGCGCGTATTGCTGTTCGGCGTAGTTGCGCTGGGCATCGGTCAGGGCGTCGGTCTCGTTGAAGTGCAGGCTGTACTCGCGGTCGCCGTTGAGCACCATCAGGTGCTTGTAATACAGCACCAGGTCGCAGCCTTCATCGAACGAGGACAACACCGCCAGCGCCGCTTCCAGTTCGCGGGCCAGGCGCCGGGCCTTGGCATCACCTTTGGCAGCCTGCTTGCTCAGGCTCACCAGTTGCAGCACTTCACGGGGCAGTGCGTTGCCGATGCCGGTGATGGCACCGGTGGCATTGCAGTTGACGAAGCCATGCACCACTTGGGTGTCGACGCCGACCATCAGGGTCACGTCATCGTCCTTGGAGGTGATGTGCTCGGCGGCGTAGCGCAGGTCGGCGCCACCGCCAAATTCCTTGAAGCCGATCAGGTTCGGGTATTCGCGGCGCAGCTCGAAGAACAGGTCGGCGCGGGTGGCAAAGCCGTAGTAGGGGCTGTTGTAGATGACTGCCGGCAGTTTCGGCGCGGCGGCCAGGATGGCCGAGAAGTGGTGCTTCTGGGCGATCAACGAAGCGCCGCGGGACAGTACACGCGGGATCACCATCAGGCCGGCCGCACCAACTTCGGCGGCATGGGCCGCGTGGGAAACCGCTTCACGGGTATTCACCGCGCCGGTGCCGACGATGGTCGGGATGCCGGCAGCCACCAGGCGCGCCACGCCTTCTTGGCGTTCGGCCTCGGTCAGCAGCGGCCAGTCGCCCATCGAGCCGCAGTACACCACGGCGCTCATGCCGGCTTCGATCAGCTCGCGGCCTTTGCGTACCAGGGCGTCGAAGTCCGGTTTGCGCGCGGCGGTGCAGGGGGTCATCAGGGCAGGCATGCAGCCGGTGAAGATGTTGTCGCTCATGGGTGTCACTCCTTGCAGTATTCAGTCTGGGTTGCGAATAAAAAGGCCTGGGCAGGTCAGATGCCCCAGGCGAAAGGATCCTGTTCGTCGATCAGCAGGGTGCTGTCGGCGGTCATGTAGGCGCGGCCGGTGATGAACGGGCGAATGCGCTCGCCCTCGCGCTGGTAGCGGCCCTGGAACTGGCTGCCGGTGATGCTCGCCTGGACCCAGGTCTGGCCCTCGTCGAGCTTGCCGTCGGCGGCCAGGCAGGCCAGCTTGGCGCTGGTGCCCGTGCCGCAAGGGGAGCGGTCGTAGGCCTTGCCGGGGCACATGACGAAGTTGCGGCTGTCGGCGTCGGGGTCGTCGGCAAACAGCTCGACATGGTCGATCGGCTCGCCGTTTTCGCCGGTGATGCCCTGGGCCTCCAGGGCCTTGAGCATCGCCCAGGTGTAGTCGGTGAGCGCTTCGACGTTGTCCAGTTCGATGCGCTGGCCATGCTCGGACACCAGGAAGAACCAGTTGCCGCCCCAGGCGATATCGCCGTGCACCACGCCATGGCCCGGTACCTCGACCGGCACCTGTTGGCGATAGCGGTAGGCAGGCACGTTGCCTACGGTGACCGCGCCGTCTTCATGCAAGGTGGCGCTCACCTGGCCGACCGGCGTGTCGACCTTGTGCACGCCTGGCGCGATCAGCCCCAGGTGCTGCAGCGAGGCGATCAGGCCGATGGTGCCGTGGCCGCACATGTTCAGGTAGCCGGCGTTGTTGAAGAAGATCACCCCGCACGTGGCGTCTTCCGAGACCGGTGGGCAATACAGCGCACCGACCAGCACATCGTTGCCGCGAGGCTCCAGCAAGCAGGCGCGGCGCCAGGGGTCGTGCAGTTCGCGCAGTTCGTCGCGCTGTTCGGCCATGGTGCGGCCATTGAGCGGTGGGAAGCCTTTCATCACCAGGCGGGTCGGTTCGCCGCCGGTATGCGAGTCGATGACGTGAATGTGTTTCATGGGCAGGTCCCTTGAATGGTGGCCGAGGTCAGGAGGCGACAGCGGCAGGGCGGTGGCCCAGGTGTGTGTCGGCGGTGGCTTCGCTCTCGTCTTCGCCATCCAGGCGCACCAGGTGCGCCGGCACGCCGGTCGCAGCGCCCCAGTAGTAAATGCCCAGGGCACAGGCGGCCACGACCACGGTGTCGAACGGGTGGCCGATCACGCCGAGGCCGCCGAAGCTGCCGAGCCAGGACAGCAGGATGGTCACGGCGTAGAAACCGATCAGCCAGGCCGACGAGCGCACTTGCTGGCCGATGGACAGGTGCTGGGTTGGCACGAAGCGGGCGCACAGCAGGTAAAGCACGAACATCACGATTTGCAGGGCCAACAGCCACGACACGGTGTTCCAGCCCGACCAGTAGACGATCAGCGCGGCGATGATGAACGACAGCGGGCCGAGCACGCTCATGCCCTTGACGCGGAACGGGCGCGGCATGTCGGGTGCGTTGCGGCGCAGCGCGGCGACAGTGACCGGGGCCACGGCATAGCTCAGTACCAGTGCCGCCGAGACCACGTTGATCAGCGCTTCCCAGGACGGGAACGGCAGGGTCCAGAACACCGACAGGGCAAAGGTCAGCCACAGCGCCGGGCGGGGGATGCCGGACTGCTCGTCGATGCGGGTGAAAACTTTGAAGAAGGTCCCGGTCTGCGCCCAGCCATAGATCACCCGCGGGGTGGCGTTCATGTAGATGTTGCCGCAACCGCTTGGCGAGATGACCGCGTCGGCCACCACCAGGTAGGCCAGCCAGCCCACGCCCAAGGCCAGGGCGATGTCGCGGTAAGGCAGGGCGAGTTCCTTGGTCACACCGGCCCAGCCGTTGGCCAGCATTTCGGTCGGCACGCTGCCGAGGAAGGCCAGTTGCAGCAGGGCGTAGATCGCGGTGGACAACAGCACCGACAGGATCAGCGCGATGGGAATGGTGCGCTGCGGGTTCTTCACTTCACTGGCTACCGAAATGATCGGTGTCAGCCCCAGGTAAGCGAAGATGATGCCACCCGCCGAGACGGCCATTTCCACACCCGACAGGCCGAACGGCGCAAAGCCCTGGACCTCGAAGTTTGCCGGTTTGAAGAAGGTGAACAGCACGCCGATCACCAGCAACGGCACGATGAACTTGAACACGCTGACCAGGTTGTTGGCTTTGGCGAAGGTCTTGACGCTGCGGTAGTTGAGCAGAAAGAACAGCCCCAGCAGCGCGAACTGCACCAGCCAGCCGAGCACGCTCGGGTCACTGGAGCCGGCCTTGGTCAGTTCGGGGAACCAGGCCGCGGCGTATTGCCGTGACGCGACCACTTCGATGGCGATCAGGCTGGAAAACGCGATCAGCGTGATGAAGCCCATCAGGTAGCCAAGCAGCGGGCCGTGGGAGTACACCGGGTAGCGCACTACGCCACCGGCGCGGGGCAGGGCGGCGCCGAGCTCGCAGTAGACGATGCCCAGCAACAGCACGGCGAAACCGCCGAGGAACCAGGACAAAATACCGGCGGGGCCAGCGATGGCCGAGACGTGGCTGGCGGCGAACAGCCAGCCGGAGCCGAAAATGGCGCCTAGGCCGATGAAGGTGAGGTCGAGCAATGAGAGCTGTTTTTTGAATTTGCCTGACATGGGTGCGCCTTTTTGTAGGTTTTGGATAGGCAGGTCTGATGTCACGAGGTGCGGCTTTTTGGGCCGCGCTCTTGTAGGTCTTGGGCGGCTTGCGTGGGGCATAGAGTGGACCGATCTGGGCATCGGTTCTTGATGGTTTTCTGCAGGGTGGATGACGAAATCGGCACAGTTGCAGAAAAGTAGTGGCGGGGTGGTGGGCTCGTGGATAGGCTGAAAGCCATACCGCATAAGGGCTTGGGAGATGCAGTGCCAGTGCCGGCCTCTTCGCAGCACAAGGCTGCTCCTACAAGGCAGTGCGGTCCATGTAGGAGCAGCCTTGTGCTGCGAAGAGGCCAGTAAAGCCATTAGAGATCAACTCGATGACCGCACCCCCCCTGGCAACCCTGTACCAGTCCTTGGACCAGCACCGCCCCGCCACCCTGGAGGCCCTGCTTGCCGGGGTCTCCCTGCTGCTGCCGATCCTCGACGCGATCCCCAACGCCGCGATCTTCATCAAGGACGCCGACGCCCGCTACGTGCTGGCCAACAACACCCTGGTCCAGCGCTGCGGCCTCAAGCGTTTGCAACCCTTGCTGGGCAAGACCAGCGCCGAGGTCTTCCCGGCACAACTGGGCCCCGGCTACACCGAGCAGGACCGTCGCGTACTGAAGGATGGCTTGGTGCTGCAAGACCAGCTCGAACTGCACCTGTACGGCAGCCGCGAACCGGGTTGGTGCCTGACCCACAAGCGGCCCTTACTCAACCCCGACGGCGCAATCATCGGCCTGGTGGGCATCTCGGTCGACCTGCAGTCAGCCGCCGACACCCACCCCGCTTACCAGCGCCTGGCAGCTGTGGATGAGCACATTCGTCGGCATTTTCATCAACCCATCAGCATGGGCGAACTGACCCGCATCGCGGGTATTTCCGTGGCGCAGCTGGAGCGCTATTGCAAGCGGGTGTTCCACCTCACGCCACGGCAGATGATCCACAAGGCGCGGCTGGAGCATGCCCATCGCTTGCTGCACAGCGACTTGCCAATCACCGAGGTGGCGATGCAGTGCGGCTACACCGACCACAGCGCCTTCAGCCGCCAGTTCAAGCAATTGACCGGGTTCACCCCGCGCCAGTACCGCCAGGCGACGGCCGCTCAGGAGGGTTGAAACAGCGCGCGCGCCTCGTCAAAGCATTGCTCGGCAATCGCCGAACGCGGCTCGCTGCGGCGCAGCAGCAGGCCCACCGGGCTGTGGATGCTGGCGTCGACAATAGGCAGGATGCGCATGTGCTCGCTCAAGTCTTCCAACCCGCAATCCAGTGGCATGATCGCGCAGCACACGCCGGTGCTGATGGCCTGGATCAGCTGGAAGCTCGAGTCGCTTTCCAGCACGGCGTTGGGTTCCAAGCTGCGACTGCGGAAGCTCAGGTCCAGCGATTGACGGTAGTGCATGCCTTTGCTCAGCAAACCCAGTGGAATCTCGCCGAGGTCTTCCCAACGCAGGGTGTCGGCCTGGAACTGGAAGTGGCGGGTATCGTGCAGCAGGCCCATGGTGGTGGTGCCCAGCTCGATCACTTCGAAGAAGCTGGCATTGACTTGGTCCAGGTAGCAGATGCCCAGGTCGAGCTGGTTGCGGCTCAGGCCATCCATGATCTGCTCGGTGCTGTGCGAGCTGATCTGGAAGTGCAGCTCGGGGTATTTTTCGCGCAGCGGCAACAGTAATTGCATCGGGTTGAAGCTGGCCAGCGGCACGGTGCCCAGACGCAGGCTGCCGACCACCTGGCCGCGGCAACTGGCGGCTTCGGCTTGCAGGCCGTCGTGGGCCGCCAGCAGTGTGCGGGCCCAGGCCAGAATACGTTCGCCGGCTTCGGTGAACCCTTCGAAGCGCTGGCCGCGTTTGACCAGCACCAGGTCCAGTTCGTCTTCCAGGTTGCGCAGGCGCATCGACAGCGTCGGCTGGGTGATGTGGCACAGCGCCGCGGCCTGGCCAAAATGGCGAGTCTGGTCGAGCGCGATGAGGAACTTGAGTTGCTTGATGTCCATGGGAGTGCCTGGCGTCTGGTTATGCTGACCTTAACCAAGTCAGCGATAGATGTCATTGATCACCCGGTACGCCATATCGATTGGACGCCCCCCGGCCGTGCCTCTAGCGTGGTGACAATGCCCTTTCAGGAGTAGCCCACCGTGAGCGTCAAACCCGATGCGGTCTTCGTACCGCTCAACATCGCCGTACTGACCGTCAGTGACACCCGCACCTACGACACCGACACCTCCGGTGAGCTGCTGGCCAGCCGCTCGGTGGAAATCGGCCATCGCCTGGTGGCGCGAGCCCTGCTCAAGGACGACCTGTACAAGATCCGCGCCCAGGTCGCCACCTGGATCGCCGACGAGCAGGTGCAAGTGGTGCTGATCACCGGCGGTACCGGCTTCACTGGGCGTGACAGTACGCCGGAAGCCGTTGAATGCCTGTTGGACAAACGTATCGATGGCTTTGGTGAGCTGTTCCGGGCGTTGTCCATTCTCGATATCGGCACATCGACTATTCAGAGCCGGGCATTGGCCGGGCTCGCCAACGGTACCTTGGTGTGCTGCCTGCCAGGCTCGACCGGGGCTTGCCGCACGGCGTGGGAAGGGATCCTGGCCGAGCAACTGGATGCGCGCCACCGGCCGTGCAACTTCGTGCCGCACCTGAAGCCTGTGGAGGCTTGCGCAAGCCGCGGTTAATGCCCTGGCTATGCTGGCCTCTTCGCGGGCAGTAAAAGAATCAGCTCAACACATACCCCACCGGCTCCAATGCCGGTGGCAGCGGTTCAACCCCCAACCCCGCCAGCACATCGCGCTCCACGGTGCGCACCAGCGCATCGGTAGGCAGGTCGTTCTCATCGCGCCCAAACGGGTCTTCCAGTTCGTTGCCAATCGCATCCAGCCCAAAAAACGTATAGCCGACGATGGTGGTGAACAGCGGCGCCAACCAGCCCAGCGGTTCAGCCAGGGCGAACGGCAGTAGCAGGCAGAAAATGTAGATGGTGCGGTGCAGCAACAAGGTATAGGGGAACGGCAACGGTGTGCCTTTGATCCGCTCGCAGGTGGCCTGCACTTCGGTCAGCCCCACCAGCCGCTGTTCCAGCACGCTGTAGCGCCAATCGCTGATCTGCCCCTGCTGCGCCAGCCGTGAGCAGTGCCCGCCGACTTCGCGCAAGATCGTGTCGCACACATTGTGCGGGCTGATCGCATTGGGGTTGGCCAGCCAAGGCCGGGCGGCCGCCAGGTCATCCTCGTTGCGCAGCCGGGCGTTGAGCGCATGGGCAAAGCCGCACAGGCTGCGCAACAGTTCGGCACGCAGTGCCGGGTCGGCGATCACCACGCTTTCGCGCACGAACGAACGGGTCTCGATGATCAGCTTGCCCCAGGCCTTGCGGCCTTCCCACCAGCGGTCGTAGCAGGCGTTGTTGCGAAAGCTCATGAAGATCGACAGCGACAGGCCCAGCAAGGTGAACGGTGTGGCGCTGACCGGGTAGAAAAATGCCGGATAGTGGCGCTCGACCAGCACGATCAGTGCGGCCAGCAAGGTGACCATCAGGCAGCGCAGGGCGATGCGCTTGATGATCGAGCCCTTGAGGGTGAACAGCACGCGCAGCACATCGGGGCGGGGGTGGACGATCATGGAAATCCAGAGGTGGCTGTTCAGCCGCCGGTCATGTTCATGAAACGCAGGATCTGCACGTCACCCCCCACCTCGAAATGATGGCGGTAAGGCTTGAGGTGCAAGGAGTCGCGGATGGCGTTTTCCAGGCGCTCGGCGTTGCCTGGGTGGGCACGCAGGACCTGCTTGAGGTCGACCGAATGCTCGTTGCCCAGGCACAGCAGCAGGCGGCCTTCGACGGTCAGGCGCACGCGGTTGCAGGTGGCGCAGAAGTTATGGCTGTGCGGCGAGATGAAGCCGACCCGGGTGTGCGCCGCTTCGGCCAGGCGCCAGTAGCGTGCCGGGCCTTGGGACGATTCGGTGGACTCGATCAGGGTGAACTGCTCGGCCAGCCGGTCGCGCACCTCGTCACTGGAGTAGAACGACTCACCACGCTGGTGTTCGCTGATGTTACCCAGGGGCATTTCTTCGATGAAGGTGATGTCCAGCTCGCGGTCGATGGCAAAGCGCACCAGGTCGACCAGTTCGTCATCGTTGCGGCCCTTGAGCACTACGCAGTTGAGCTTGGTCTTGCGAAAGCCTGCCTGGCGCGAGGCGTCGATGCCGGCGATCACCTGGTTGAGGTCGCCGGTGCGGGTCAGTTGCTTGAAGCGCCCAGGGTCCAGGCTGTCGAGGCTGATGTTCAGGCGCGAGACGCCGGCGTCGAACAGCGGCTGGGCCAGGCGCCCGAGTTGCGAGCCGTTGCTGGTCATGCACAGTTCGCGCAGGCCGGGCAGGGCGGCGATGCGCCCGCACAACTCGACGATGCCCTGGCGCACCAGCGGCTCGCCACCGGTCAGGCGGATTTTGCGGGTGCCCAATGCGACGAAGCGCTCGGCCACCTGGAACAGTTCTTCGAGGCTGAGGATCTGCTGGCGCGGCAGGAACTGCATGTCTTCAGCCATGCAGTACACGCACCGGAAGTCGCAGCGGTCGGTGACCGACATCCGCAGGTAGTCGATTTTCCGGTTGAAGCCGTCGATCAGGGCCCGGCTGTTCTGTTCCACGATTGCGCTCGAATGGGATGGACTCAGCTCCAAGCTATAACCTGGCCGCACCCCCGTCAAATTGCTTTCCCCGACTGGTTGATCAATCTGCTCTATCACGGCTTCAGGCCCCGGCATGCATGGGAGATTCCCCCTGTAGGTGCAGCCTTGTGCTGCGAAGAGGCCATTGCAGCCACAGCTTCTCGGCTAGCCAAACCGGCCTCTTCGCAGCACAAGGCTGCTCCTACAGGACGCGATTTGGATCCGTGATCGAAACGGCTTATCAGCCCGTAAGATCTTTCGATTGGACGCTTGTGCCCCACGCTCAATAGTCTGGAAAAAACACCGAGCGTGAGGATTCACCGCATGAGCCAGGACGAACATATCAGGGACTACAAAGGCGCCGCCGCCGGCTGGGGGGCGCTCAAGAGCGTGACCAAAAGCTGGCTGGGCAGCGAAAACGCCTTCAAGAACCTGCGGGCCATGCTCAAGACCAACCAGAACGGCGGCTTCGACTGCCCCGGCTGCGCCTGGGGCGAATCGCCGGAAAACGACATGGTCAAGTTCTGCGAGAACGGCGCCAAGGCGGTCAACTGGGAAGCCACCGGTCGCTCGGTAGACCCTGCATTCTTCGCCAAGTACAGCGTCAGTGCGTTGGCCGAACAGACCGATTACTGGCTCGAATTCCAAGGCCGCCTGACCCACCCGATGCGCTACGACGCGGCCACCGATCACTACGTCGAAACCTCCTGGGAAGAGGCCTTCGCCCTGGTTGCCAAACACCTGCAGGCGCTCGATTCGCCCAACCAGGCCGAGTTCTACACCTCGGGGCGGGCCAGCAACGAAGCGGCGTTTTTGTACCAGCTGTTCGTCCGCGCCTACGGCACCAACAACTTCCCCGATTGCTCGAACATGTGCCACGAGGCCAGCGGTGTGGGCATGTCGGAAACCCTCGGCGTGGGCAAGGGCACCGTGGTGTTCCATGACCTGGAACTGGCCGACGCCATCTTCGTCATCGGCCAGAACCCCGGTACCAACCACCCGCGCATGCTCGAACCGCTGCGCGAGGCGGTCAAGCGTGGGGCCCAGGTGGTGTGCTTCAACCCGCTGAAGGAGCGTGGTCTGGAGCGCTTCCAGCACCCGCAACACCCGTTCGAAATGCTCAGCAACGGCTCCGAACCGACCAACACCGCGTACTTCCGCCCGGCCCTGGGCGGCGACATGGCGGCCATGCGTGGCATCGCCAAGTATTTGCTGCAATGGGAACGCGAGGCCCAGGCCAAGGGTGAACCGGCGGTGTTCGACCATGCCTTCATCGCCGAACACACCAGCGGCGTCGACGCCTACCTGGCGGCGGTGGATGCCACCTCCTGGGCGCATATCGTCGAGCAGTCGGGCCTGACCCAGGCCGAGATCGAGCTGGCAGCGCGCATGTACCGCAAGGCCGAGCGGGTCATCATGTGCTGGGCCATGGGCGTCACCCAGCACCGCCACTCGGTGCCCACGGTGCAGGAAATCGTCAACCTGCAACTGCTGCGGGGCAACGTTGGCAAACCCGGTGCTGGCCTGTCGCCGGTGCGTGGCCACAGCAACGTGCAGGGTGACCGCACCATGGGCATCGATGAGAAGCCCAAGGCCGGGCTGCTCGATGCCCTGGAAAAACGCTTCCAGTTCCGTGTGCCCCGTGCCCACGGGCATAACGCGGTGCTGGCGATCAAGGCCATGGAAGAAGGGCAGGCCAAGGTCTTCATCGCCCTGGGCGGCAACTTCGCCCAGGCTACCCCAGACACCCCTCGGACCCACGCGGCCCTGCGCAACTGCGCATTGACCGTGCAGATTTCCACCAAGCTCAACCGTTCGCACTTGGTCACCGGCCGCGATGCGCTCATCCTGCCGTGCCTGGGGCGAACCGAGATCGACCTGCAGGCCGACGGGCCGCAGGGCGTGACCGTGGAGGACACCTTCAGCATGGTGCATATCTCCCACGGCCAATTGCGCCCGCGCTCGCCACACTTGCGTTCGGAGCCGGCCATCGTGGCCGGCATGGCCCAGGCGACCTTGGGCAAGCAGCCGATCGATTGGGAGTACGCCATTGCCGACTACAGCCGCATCCGCAGCATGATCGCCGATGTGATCCCCGGCTTTACCGACTTCAACGAGCGCTTGCAGCACCCGGGTGGCTTCCACCTGGGCAACAACGCGGCGGATCGCACGTGGCGTACCGCCACCGGCAAGGCGCGTTTCAGTGCCAGCCAGTTGCCGGAGCAACTGGTCAATGCCCAGGTGCTGGCCCGTGGCGACAAACCGGACCTGATCCTGCAGACGTTACGTTCGCACGACCAGTACAACACCACCCTGTATGGCCTGGATGACCGCTACCGTGGGGTGTTTGGCCTGCGTGAGGTGGTGTTCGTCAATGAGGCTGACATCCGTCGCCTGGGGTTCGAGCCTGGCGAGCACGTGGACTTAGTGTCGCTGTGGGAGGACGGGCGCGAGCGGCGGGTGTCCGGGTTCCGCCTGGTGGCGTATGACGTGCCGCAGGGGCAGGCCGCGGCGTATTACCCGGAGACCAACCCGCTGGTGCCGCTGGAGAGTTATGGTGAGGGGACGTATACGCCGACCTCGAAGTTCATCGCGATCAGGGTAGAGAAAGCCAAGGCGGGGAACCGGATCGAGGCGGTGCAGGCGGCTGAATAAAGGTTTGCCTGATCCGGCCTCTTCGCGGGCCAGCACCGGTCAGGGCCGGTGCACCGGGTAAGCGGTGGTGTACTTCATCTGCTCCATGGCAAAACTCGACGTAATGTTGGAAAGCCCGTCGGTGCGGGTGATCAGCTTTTTGTAGAACCGGTCATAGGCGGCAATGTCACCCACCACCACCCGCAGCATGTAATCCCAATCCCCCGACATGCGGTAAAACTCCATCACCTCCTCGAAACCGGTCACGGTCGCGGCAAACTGCTCCAGCCAGGCGCTGTCGTGGCGCTGGGTCTTGAGCTGGACGAACACGGTCAGGCCCAGCCCCAGGCGTGTGGGGTCGAGCAGGGCGACGCGGCCAAGGATGTAACCCTCTTCTTCCAGGCGTTTGACCCGCTTCCAGCAGGGCGTGGTGGACAGGTTTACCGCCTCGGCCAGGTCTTTGAGGGAAATGGACGCGTCGCGCTGCAGCAAGGTGAGGATGTGTTGGTCGAAATTGTCCATATCGATTACAGGCTGGCCAGAGAATGATTTTCTCCAGATTACTGCAAAACCGGAAAAATGCGTGACCCCCGTTGCACGTCCTTGCCGCCGGCAATGGTTGTGCGATAGTTGCAGGCTTACCTCAGTCAATGGACCGGATCATGTCCGACAAGCCGCGTAATTTCGCCACCCGTACCATCCACGCCGGCGAGCAGCATAGCGTTGCCGACAACGCGATCTTCCCGCCCATTTATACCGCCAGTTCGTACATCAAGCGCAGCCTGGACGACAACCCCGAGTATGCCTACAGCCGCGTCGGCAACCCGACCCGGCATGCTTACGAGAGCTGTGTCGCGGCGCTGGAAGAAGGTGTCGGCGCGGTGGCTTGCGCCTCCGGCGTGAACGCCACGGCGACGGTGCTGGAGTTGTTGCCCAAGGATGCCCACGTGGTGGTGATGAACGGCGTATACGGCGGCACCTTCCGTATTCTGGAGGACTATCGCAGCCACACATCAGGGCTGACCACCACTTACGTCGACCTCAACGACGTGCAGGCTGTGGCCGCGGCGATTCGCCCGGAAACCCAGCTGATCTGGATCGAGTCCCCGACCAACCCCTTGCTGCACCTGGTCGACATCAAGGCGGTCTGCGACCTGGCGCGGTCGCGCGGTATCCTCACCTGCATCGACAACACCTTCTGCTCGCCCTGGAATCAGCGCCCGATCACCCTGGGCGTGGACCTGGTGATGCACTCGGCAAGCAAGTACATCGGCGGCCATTCCGACCTCACCGGCGGTGTGGTGGTGGCCGCCAATGACGCGCTGCTGGCGCGGCTGCGCAAGATCAGCATGGCCGTCGGGGCGATTCAGGGGCCGTTCGACTGCTACCTGGCCCTGCGTGGCCTGAAAACCTTGGATGTACGCATGGAGCGCCAGTGCGCCAATGCCCTGGAGGTGGCGCGTTTTCTCGAAAGCCATTCGCAGATCGAGCAGGTGTTTTACCCGGGGCTTGAAAGCCATCCCCAGCATGCGCTGTGCAAGCGCCAGATGCGTGCGGGCGGGGCTGTGGTGGCCATGAAGGTCAAGGGTGGCGACCGGGCGGCGCTCAATCGCCTGGTCGAGGCGCTGCAGATCTTCGTACTTGCCGATTCGCTGGGCGGCGTGGAGAGCATGATCAACCACTCCTGGAGCATGTCGCACAACTCCCTGAGCCCGGAGCAGAAGGGCGTGATGGGCATCAGTGAGAACTTGCTGCGGCTGTCGGTGGGGATCGAGGACTATCGGGACCTGATCGATGATCTGGATACGGCGTTGAAGGCGTCGGCTAGCGTATAAATGCGGCTGGCCCTATCGCCGGCTTGCTGGCGATAGGGCCGGTTGATTCAGCAGAAACCCCTCAAGATTTCGGCGGATGAATGATCCGTTCGATCTTGTCCTTGATCAGCAGCCGCTCCTTGCGCAGTCGGGTGACGGTGTCATCGGTGCTGGCGTTACCTTCAGCGGCCAGCACTTCCTTGTCTTTGGCGTTGTACTCCTTGTGCAGTTTGTGCAGGTCATGGTCTTTGTCGATGCGCGTCTGGAAATCCTCGGCAGTGATGTTCAGGTCAGCGAGCAGATCATGCGGAACGGGCATTTCTTCACCTCTCGTGGGGGTTGGCGAACGGTCCTGACCTTTGAGGATAGTCGCCTTTGCGCAGGTGGGGGGCGGGGGGAGGCCGGCGCAGCCTTCTCGCAACCGCGCAGCAAACTTGGCCTGCCAGGCTGAATGGCGGCTGAATAAACTTCATTTAATGTTGGAAAAACGCCATCTCACGGTTTTGTTGGCGTCTTTTTCACGAAAAATTGATGGTGGCCTTTCTAGAGTTCAGCCAACTTTTCGCGGTGCCGCACAGGCCCGTGGGCTGATAATCACTCTTGATTGCGAACACTGATGCTCAACTTTAAATCCCTGCGGACTGAATGGGTCACGCTGCTGGCCAGCCTGTACCTGCTGATCGGCTTCAATTTCTTTCTCTGGCAGCACCTGGAGCAAGTGGTTCCGCCAGGGTTGGCGGGGCTTTGGCTGAGCCTGGCGTTTGCCGTGCTGATGCTGTTCGCATTCAACCTGATTTTGACCTTGTTTGCCTTCCGGTATGTATTGAAGCCGGTGCTTATTGTGCTGTTCATGAGTGGCGCGGGTGTTGCTTACTTCATGAATCAGTACGGGGTGCTTATTGATGCTGGCATGTTCCGTAACATGGCAGAGACCAATGTTGCGGAAGTGCGCGACCTGATGTCGTTCAAGTTTGCCGCTTATATACTGTTGCTGGGCGTATTGCCCTCGGTCGTGCTGTGGAAAACACCGATCGCCTACCGCGCCTGGCACCGTGAGCTGTTGGGCAAGCTGGTGGTCAGCGGCGCCTGTGTGGTCGCCCTCGGGTCGGTGGCGTTGGTCAACTACCAGGGCTTGTCGTCACTGTTTCGCAATCACCACGAACTGCGCCTGATGCTCACCCCGAGCAATATCGTGGGTGCCTCCATTGGTTATGTCAGCGAACGCGTCGGTACAGCGGCCAGGCCCTTCCAGAGTTATGGCACGGATGCGAAACGTGATGCCGCCTGGCAGCACCATGAGCGCAAGTCGTTGACGGTGCTGGTCGTCGGCGAAAGTGCGCGGGCCGACCATTTCGGCGTGCTCGGTTATGACCGCGACACCACCCCTAACCTGGCCAAGGAGCAGGGCCTGCTGGCCTTCTCCGATGTGCATTCGTGCGGGACTGAAACCGCCGTGTCGGTGCCCTGCATGTTCTCGGGCATGCCGCGCAAAGACTACGATGCGCGCGTGGCAAAAAACCGTGAAGGGCTGCTGGATATCCTGCAGCGGGCCGGCCTGGCCGTGCAGTGGCGTGACAACCAATCGGGCTGCAAGGGCACCTGTGATCGGGTGCAGTTCATCGATGTCAGCAACCTCACCGACCCGGCGCTGTGCGCCAACGGCGAATGCCATGACGAGATCCTGTTGCAGGGCCTGGGCGAGCTGATCGACAACCTCGACAAGGACACCGTGCTGGTGCTGCACCAGATGGGCAGCCACGGCCCCGAGTACTTCAAGCGCTACCCCAACGCCAGCGAGCGCTTCGCCCCGGTGTGCCAGAGCAATGCACTGAACCAGTGCAGCGAGCAGGAAATCATCAACGGCTACGACAACACCCTGGCCTACACCGACAAGGTGCTGGCGTCGCTGATCGACACGTTGCGCAGCAAACAGGACAAGGTTGACACAGCGATGATCTACCTCTCCGACCACGGTGAGTCGCTGGGTGAGTACAACCTGTTCCTGCACGGCACCCCTTACCCCATCGCCCCGGAGCAGCAGAAGCACGTGCCACTGCTGACCTGGTTCTCCGACAGCTACAAAGAGGACTTTGGTCTGGACACCGACTGCCTGGCCAAGCTCAGCGACGCGCCGCTGTCCCAGGACAACCTGTTCCACTCGATGCTCGGCCTGTTGCAGGTGCGCACCGAGGTCTACCAGCAATCGTTGGACATGTTCGCCAGCTGCAGGCCGTGGCTGGCAGCCAAGCGCTGACGCGCATGGCTTTTACACCACCGTTTATCTATTCCAGGGATGGCGCAGGTTTCACCCGCAGTGCCCGCGCCGTATATACTGCGCGCCAATGTTAGTGGGAGAGCCTCGTGGCCATCGAAATTCACTGGATCCGTGACGACCAGACCCTGGCCGACCTCTGCCGAAAGTGGCGCCAACTGCCCTTCGTAGCGCTCGACACCGAATTCATGCGGGTAGACACGTTCTACCCCAAGGCGGGGCTGATCCAGATTGGCGACGGTCAACGTGCCTTTCTGATCGACCCACTGCTGATCAAGGATTGGCAACCCCTGGCCGAGCTGCTCGAAGACAGCGGCGTGGTCAAGGTGCTGCACGCCTGCAGCGAAGACCTCGAAGTGCTGCTGCGCCTGACCGGCAAGCTGCCACAGCCACTGTTCGACACGCAGTTGGCCGCCGGTTACCTGAACCTGGGTTTCTCCATGGGTTACTCGCGCCTGGTCCAGGACGTGCTGGGGCTCGAGCTGCCCAAGGGCGAAACCCGGTCTGACTGGCTGCAACGCCCGCTGTCCGACACCCAGGTCAGCTACGCCGCCGAAGATGCCGTGCACCTGGCCGAGCTGTTCATCGCGCTGCGCCCGCGCCTGTCCGATGACAAGTACGCCTGGGTGCTGGAAGACGGCGCCGAGCTGGTGGCCCAGCTGCGCCGGGAAGTCGAGCCCGAGAGCCTGTACCGCGACGTCAAGCTGGCCTGGAAGCTGGCGCCCCAGCAGCTGGCCGTGTTGCGCGAGCTGTGCGCCTGGCGTGAGCGCGAAGCGCGCAACCGCGACGTGCCGCGCAACCGCATCCTCAAAGAGCACTCGCTGTGGCCGATGGCCAAGTCCCAGCCCTCTAACTTGTCGGCCTTGGCCAAGATCGACGAGATGCACCCGCGCACCATCCGCCAGGACGGGGAGTTTCTCGTCCAGCTGATCAAGCGTGCTGCCAGCCTGCCCGCCGATCAGTGGCCGCAGGTTTTGCCTGAGCCATTGCCGATCGAAGCGGCCGGCATCCTCAAGCAGCTGCGCGCCATCGGCCAGGCCGAAGGCGAGCGCTTAGGCATTGCCCCCGAGCTGATGCTGCGCAAGAAAACCCTGGAAGCGCTGCTCAAGAGCGGCTACCCCAATGGCCCCTATCAACTGCCCGATTCGCTGCGCGGCTGGCGTCGCGAGCGCATGGGCCAGGCCCTGCTGGACAACCTGGCAGGCGCCGGAGAGACCCGATGAAACGTATTTGCTCGATCTACAAGAGCCCCCGCAAGAACGAAATGTACCTGTATGTGCTCAAGGCCGAAGGCCTGGAGCGCGTGCCCGAGGCCTTGCTGCCGTTCTTCGGCACCCCCGTGCATGCTTTCGACCTGGTGCTGAGCCCCGAGCGCAAGCTGGCGCGCGAGGACATCACCAAGGTGCTGGAAAACCTCGACAACCAGGGCTATCACCTGCAGATGCCGCCGGCCGAGGATGAGTACATCGAGCACCTGCCCGAAGAGCTGCTGCGCCGTAACGACCCGGTCTGACCCAGGCCCGGTTCCTCTCATTCGCCAAGTGGCCCGCCTGTCGGGCCGCTTTCGTTGTCTGCCAAGGTTGTTTTCACGATGCGCGTTCTGATCGCCGAACAGGATCATGCCAAGTACACCCAGCTGCTGGGCGAAGCGGCCCCTGACCTGCAAATCCTGACCAGCAGCGATTCTGCCGAGCTGGCGCTACAGGCACCGCAGTGCCCGGTGTGGCTGGGCCAGCCCGACTTGCTGGCGAGCCTGCTGCGCCAGGGCCACAAGCCGGCCTGGATGCAGTCGACCTGGGCCGGCATCACCCCGTTGCTGGCCGAGGGTTTGCCACGGGACTATCGCCTGACGCGCGCAGTTGGCATTTTTGGCCAGGTCATGGCGGAGTACATGCTCACCTACCTGCTCGGCCATGAACGCGAGGTGCTGTCGCGCCTGGTGAGCCAGGTCGAGCGGCGCTGGGACGACCGCCCAGGGCGCACCCTTGAGGGGCGCAAGGTGCTGATCGTCGGCACCGGTGATATCGGCCAACGTGTGGCGGAGTTTCTGCTGCCGTTCGGCGTGACCTTGTACGGGGTCGCGAGCAGCGCCCGCGAGCAGCTGCCATTCGTCGAAGTGGCGGCCCTGGCGGACCTGCCGCGCATGGTCGAGCAGGTCGACTACGTGATCAACCTGCTGCCGGACACGCCTGCCACCCATGACCTGTACGATGCTGCGCTGTTTCAGCGCTTCAAGCCCAGTGCCTTGTTCATCAATGCCGGGCGTGGAGTGGCGGTGGTCGATGGCGACCTGGTGGAAGCACTGAAGCAGGGGCATCTGGCGGGCGCGGTGATCGATGTATGCCGCCAGGAGCCACTGCCCCAGCGTCACCCGTTCTGGACCGCCTGGGGGTTGCTGCTGACCGGGCACAGCTCGGCGCCCACCTCGCCGGCGGCGATGGTGCAGTTGTTTGTCGAGAATGTGCGGGCGTATGAGGCAGGGCAGGGGTTGCGCGGGGAAGTGGATTTCGCCCGGGGTTACTGATTGCTAGTGGCCTGTACCGGCCTCTTCGCGGGGCAAGCCCGCTCCCACAGGGATGGCGCAATACCTGTGGGAGCGGGCTTGCCCCGCGAAGAGGCCGGTACAGCCCACAAAAATGCTTAGAGGCTAAAATCCCCCTCAGCCGCCAGCTCGCTCAGCGGCCGGCGCGAGCTCGGCACTTCACGCGCCTGCAGCGCCTCAGCCAAGGTCGCCTTGTCGCCTAGCTTGCCGATCGCCACCATGGCATGCAGCTCGTAGCCTTCCGGCACCTTCAGTTCGCTACGTGCCAGCTCCTTGTCAAAGCCAGCCATGCCGTGAGTGTGCCAGCCGCTGATGCTGGCCTGCAGGGCCAAGTGCCCCCAGGCGGAGCCGGTGTCGAAGGTGTGCCACAGGGCAGGGCTTTCTTCAGCGGCGCCAGGCGCTGCGAAGGTGGTTTTGGAAATGATCAGCACCAGCGCCGACGCCTGTTGCGCCCAGCTGCGGTTGAACGGCACCAGCAGGCTCAGGTAACGCTCCCAGTTCGCAGTGTCGCGACGGGCATAGAGGAAGCGCCAAGGCTGCGAGTTGTACGCCGAAGGCGCCCAGCGCGCGGCTTCCAGAAAGCTCAGCAGGGTCTCCTCACTGATCGGCTCGGCGGTGAAGGCCCGTGGCGACCAGCGGTTGATGAACTGCTCGTTGATGGCGTAATCGGCAATACGGGGGGTGGCGCTCATGGCTGTTCCTGCAAGCGGATGGGAAAACCGCACGCTACTGCGTCCCGTCATGACTGACAAGCGGTCTGGCTTTGCCGAAGGCCAGGCTCTAGACTGGCGCCGCCGCGCGCCGCGCACTGATGATGAATGCAGGAAACCCGTGTGATGATCGCTGACAGCGCGCCGTTCTGGCGGCGCAAAACCCTCGAACAACTCAGCCCGCAAGAGTGGGAATCGCTCTGTGACGGCTGCGGTTTGTGCTGCCTGCAAAAGCTCGAGGACGAGGACGACAACAGCATCTATTACACGCGCATTGCCTGCAAACTGCTGGACCTCGACACCTGCCAGTGCAGCGACTACCCCAACCGCTTCGCCCACGTGCCCGACTGCATCCAGCTGACCCCCGGCAAGGCCGACCAGTTCAAGTGGCTGCCAAGCACCTGCGGTTACCGCCTGGTCAGCGAAGGCAAGGACCTGCCTGACTGGCACCACTTGATCTGCGGCGATCGCCAGCAGGTCCATGAACAGCGTATTTCCCAGTCAGGGCGTATGCTCAGTGAGCATGATGTCGATGAAGACGACTGGGAAGACCACCTGATTTTTCGCGCCAGCTGACCGGCGCGCCCCGTCGCCTCTGGGAAACAAGGAGTTTCTGTATGCGTTGCCAGCTGTTGTTGCTGAGCCTGATGGCCTGTTCGCCGGCCTGGGCGAAGAAAGTCGACCTGGATTATCACGTGCGCCTGTTGCCAGCCAATGGCCAGGCCGAAGTGCGCCTGACCCTGGCCGAAGGCAGCAGCGTGCGCAGCCTCGACTTCGAGCTGGGCAAGGCCGGTACTTACAGTGGCTTCCAGGCTGACGGCCAATGGCAAGTCGCAGACAAGGGCGAGCGTGGTGTGTGGCACCCGGCGCCTGGCAAGACCAGCCTCAGCTACCGCGTGCAACTGGACCAGAAGCTGCGCAGTGGCGCTTATTCGTCGCGTATCACGCCCCATTGGGCCTTGTTCCTCGGCGACCAACTGGTACCGCCCGCGCGCCTCGATCAGCAGGACGGTACCGAATTGGTGGCACGCCTGTGGTTCGACCTGCCAGAAGGCTGGAAAAGCATCGAAACCTCCTGGCCGCGCATCGGCAAGGACAAGTTCCGCATCGACAACGTCTCGCGCCTGTTCGACCGCCCCACGGGCTGGATGCTGGCGGGTGACCTGGGCAGCCGCCGGGCTCGCCTGGGCGAGACTGAAGTCACCGTTGCCGCGCCAGTCGGGCAGGGCATGCGGCGCATGGACAGCCTGACCCTGCTGACGTTCGTCTGGCCGCAATTGCAGGCCGTGTTCCCGCGTAACCCACCCAAACTGCTGTTGGTCGGCGCCCGGGATGGCATGTGGCGCGGTGCGATGGCGGCGCAGGGGTCGCTGTACATGCACAGTGCCCGGCCGATGATCAGCGAAAATGGCAGCAGCCCGTTGTTGCGCGAATTGGTGCAACTGTTTGCGCAGATTCATGGCCGTGAAGGCAGTGACTGGCTGATCGAGAGCCTGACTGATTACTACGCCAGTGAGTTGTTGCGCCGGGCAGGCGGGGTCAGCGATGACCGCTACGAGGCCTGGCAGGCGCGCTTGAGCAAGCAGGCTGCCAAGGTTACCCAGCTCAAGGGAGAGCAGGCCAACCCGGCGCAGGTTGCCCGAGGGGTGCTGTTGCTGCAGGCCCTCGACAAGGAGATCCGCATCCACACCCAGGCCAAGCGTTCGTTGGATGACGTGGCGCGGGCGCTGATGCGCTTGCCGAGTGTAAGCACCGAGGAGTTCGTGCAGATCAGCGAGCGTGTGCTGGGGCGGCGGTCTGAGGTGTTGAAGAGCAAGGTGTTGCGCTAGCGATTTGTGTCACCTGTGCCGGCCTCTTCGCGGGCAAGCCCGCTCCCACAGGTCCTTGAGCGGCCCACAGGACCTGTGAAGACCCAGTGGCTTCCACAGGCCACACTGCCCTCAGGATTACTGAAGACCCTGTGGGAGCGGGCTTGCCCGCGAAGAGGCCGGCACAGGCAAAAACAAAATCAAAGGCCAGTCAACGGGTCCTTCCCTGTCACCGTCACCCCGCGGGTAGCTGCCTTGGCACTCGCCTTCAACGCCTGCAACTGCGCTGCACTGTCTTCGATGTCCGCGCGCAACCGGTTGTATTCCTGTCGATGCCGCTGCCACCAGGCCTTGGTCGAGCAATGCCCGCTGACCCCGCGCGCCACGGCCATACCGCCCACCACCATCTGCAGCAGCCCGACCAGGCCGCCATGGCGCAGCCCCTTGCTGAACATCAGCGCCCCGCCGGCCAGCGAACCGACCCTTTCCAGGCCCTGGACATTGTGCTCCGGCGACGCCGCAGCGGAATGGATATCGAGCATGGCAAGCCCTCCGTATGAAGTGTAAGCAGCTGACCGCAGGGGGCTCGCAGCCGTTCATTCGCTGTGCCGAATGGTTGCCAGGCGCACGGCCTGCACATTGCCATTCAGCGCCAGCACCTGAAAAATGTCTTGTCTGGGCAGTTATCTGTCCGGTTTGGCAATGCAACCGGCTAGGTGTTTAATCTCACCCTTTAAAACCGCGAAGCCCTTTAAATACGGGCGGTCCAGAGATTCAACCGCTCATCTAAAATGCTGTAGACACATTGTCTAACAGTACCCTATAGTCGTTATACAAATAGTAGACACAGCGCTATGACAACAAAGAAGGCCGCCATGAAAGCCACCGTTCAAGCCATCAGCGAAGAAGCGCCGCAGGACCGCAAGGCCGTCCTCGCCGATGCGCTGCGCCGCCGGATCCTCAGCATGGAACTGGCCCCCGGCGCTGTGGTGGACGAGTTGGCCCTGTGTGACGAGTTCGGCCTGTCGCGCCCACCGGTGCGTGAGCTGCTGCGCCAGATTGCCGCCGAAGGCTATATCGAGCTCGAGGCCAACCGCGCGCCACGGGTTGCCGCGATGAACCACGATTCGCTGCACAGCTTTTTCGTCGCCGCGCCGCTCATCTATATCGCCACCACCCAGTTGGCCGCCACCTACGCCAGCGAAGCGGAAATCGAGGCGCTCAAGGCTATCCAGGCGCAGTTCCGCCAGGCCATCGAAGCGCGTGATGTGGAAAACCGGGTGGTCTACAACGACGCCTTCCACCTGGAAATCGGCAGGATGGCGCACAACGACTACCTGATGCCGAGCCTGCGCCGCCTGCTTATCGACCATGCCCGCCTGGGCAAGATTTTTTATCGCCACCCGACCACTGATGACATGCAACAGGACCTTGAAACCGCCTGCGACCAGCATGACCAGATGATCGATGCCATCGAACGCCGCGACCCCGCGCGCGCCGGGCAACTGGTGCGTGAGCACTTCGAGCTGTCGCGCCGGCGCATGGCTGAATACGCCGCACCGCAAGGGCTGGATGTACCGATTCAGATATGAGGTTTCCAGGTCGTCGCCACTGGCGCTGATCGCTCGTCAACAACAAGATCCAGGTTAGTGACATGACAAGAATAAGCTCGTTACCTGCCGATGATGCCACCTGTGGTTGGTATCACCTGAGCACACCCCGCACGCCACGGCCGGCCCACAGTGGCCATAGCCAGGCGCGCTGGGTGGTGGTTGGTGCCGGCTTCACCGGGCTGGCCGCTGCTCGCCAGTTGGCAACGAACTTTCCGCATGACGAGGTTGTGCTGGTCGAGGCCCAGGAAGTCGGTTTTGGCACCTCCGGGCGCAACGCCGGTTTTGCCATCGACCTGCCCCATGACATCGGCGCCGAGGACTACATCGGCGATATCGATACCGCCAAGACCGTGCTCAAACTCAACCTGGGTGGGCAGTCGTACCTCAAGGAGCTGATCGAGCGCCATGGCATCGAATGCCAGTTTCGGCACTGTGGCAAATACCAGGCCGCTGTCGAGGATCGTGGCATTGCCGTGCTCGATGCCTACCGTCGAGGCCTGGACAAACTCGGCCAGCCCTATGAAGTGATCGAAGGTCGCGACCTGCCCGAACACATCGGCACGCACTTCTACCGCAAGGGTTTGTTCACGCCGGGTACCGCGTTGCTGCAGCCTTCGGCGCTGGTCAAAGGCCTGGCCGACAGCTTGCCGAGTAACGTTTCGCTGTACGAGCACACGCCGATTACTGACGTCGAGTACGGCGACAAAGTGGTACTGCGCCACGCCAAGGGCTCGATCACTGCTGACAAGCTGGTGCTCACCACCAATGCCTTTGGCATGAGCTTCGGCTTCCTCAAGGGCCGCATGTTGCCCGTGTTCACCTATGGCAGCATCACCCGCCCGCTGACCGGAGACGAGCAAGCCCGCCTGGGTGGCAAACCCTACTGGGGCGTGATCCCCGCCGACCCATTCGGCACCACCCTGCGGCGCACCGTCGACAACCGCCTGCTGGTGCGCAACAGCTTCAGCTTCAACCCGGACGGGCGCAGCAACCGCAAGTACCTGGACCGTTTCGTTCAACGCCACCGCGAATCCTTTGCCCGGCGCTTCCCGATGTTGCCCGACGTGAACTTTGAATACACCTGGGGCGGCGCCCTGGCGTTGTCGCGTAATCACATGGGGTTCTTTGGCCAGTTGGCGCCCAATGTGGTCGGCGCACTGTGTTGTAACGGCCTGGGTGTTACCCGCGGCACGGTCACCGGGAAGTTGCTGGCCGACTGGCTGGCCGGTGACAAACACGAACTTATCGAGTTTTTGCTCAATGCCCCCGGGCCTTGCGCGAATCCACCGCAGCCCTTGGTATCCCTGGGCTTGAACGCCAACTTGATCTGGGGGCAACTGCGCGCGGGCAAAGAAAGCTGATCGTTTTGTAAGTTAGGCCATTGAATATTTGACGTCGGGCGGCTTTGCCCGGCACGGGCGCGCTTTGCCCGAAATTGATGATCGAGATGTCATGTCCGATGACCCGGGGCTGAAGGCTGTTTTCAGTTTCGCGGACGCGCTCGCCTTGAAAACGTGCATGCAGAAGAAGTGGTAGGAACAACAATGACAAGTCCGAATATTTCGATTGAAGATGTACCGATCAACCGTTTTCACCAGTTTTTGACCCTGCGCTCCGGCGGGGGCTCTTTCGTCGATGGGTATGTGTTGAGCATCATCGGCGTGGCAATGGTGCAAATGTCCGCGGGCCTGAGCCTGACCAGCTTCTGGCAGGGCATGATCGCCGCCTCGGCGCTGATCGGCATTTTCTTCGGCGGCTTTTTCGGCGGTTGGCTGACCGACCGCTTTGGCCGCAAGCGTGTGTTTTTCGTCGGCCCGACCCTGTTCATTCTGTCGTCGCTTGCGCAGTTCTGGGTGGAGTCGGCGCTGGCCTTGTTCCTGTTGCGTTTTGCCATCGGCATCGCGGTGGGCATCGAGTACCCGGTGGCCACCTCGCTGCTGGTGGAATTCCTGCCCAAGAAGAACCGCGGCCCGCGCCTGGCCACCCTGACGGTGCTGTGGTTCGCCGGTGCCGCGACCGCCTACATGGTCGGTGAGGCGATCCTGCGCCACGGTGGCGATGATGCCTGGCGCCTGGTATTGGCCAGTGCGGCGGTCATTGGCGCGCTGCTGTTCGCCATTCGCCTGGGCACCCCGGAATCGCCACGCTGGCTGATCAGCAAGGGCCGCTCGGCCGAGGCCGAACAGGTGATCAAGCGGGTCTATGGCAATGGCTTCTCGCTGCGCAACCTGCCGGAAGAACCCAAGGCCCGCAAGCTGTCGTTTCTCAGCCTGCTGCACGCCGGGTATGGCAAGCGCATGCTGTTCGTCACCCTGTTCTGGACCTGTTCGGTGATCCCGGTGTTCGCCGTGTACGCCTTCGCCCCGAAAGTGCTGGGCGCGCTCAACCTCAAGGGTGACTGGGCATCGATCGGTTCGGTCGCCATCACTTTCCTGTTCGTGGTCGGTTGCATCATCGGCACCCGCCTGCTCAACACCCTCGGTCGGCGCACCACGCTGCTGCACAGCTTCTTCTGGTCGGGGCTGGCGCTGCTGGGCCTGGCGGCATTCAGCCATGGCAGCGAGCTGCTGATCCTGGTGCTGTTCGGTGCTTACGCACTGTTCATCGGCGGTGCCCAGGTATTGCAACTGGTCTATCCCAACGAGCTGTTCCCCACCGAAATCCGTGCCGGCGCCGTGGGCGTGGGCACCTCCATGTCGCGGGTCGGTGCTGCTGTCGGTACCTGGCTGGTACCCATCGCCCTCGACAACTATGGCATCGGCGCAACCATGTATGCCGCCGCCGCCGTCACGTTTGTCGGCCTGGCCGTCTCTGTCGCCCTGGCCCCGGAAACCCGTTCATTGAACCTGCAGCAAGCGGCATCGCTGAGCTGAGCTATTCGAAAAGCCGCCGCAGCGTAGAACCGCTGTGGCTTCTACACCCCTGAACGACGCACTGGAGAACCTACCGTGAAATTCGAAGGCATCTACACCCCGGCAATCACTCCGCTGGCTGCGGACGGCTCGATCGACAAGGCGGCGTTCGCCGAAGTACTCGACTACCTGGTCGAATCGAAAATCCACGGCGTGATCATCGGTGGCTCCACCGGCGAGTACTACGCCCACACCGCGCAAGAGCGCATCGAACTGGCCGCCCAGGCCAAGGATGTGCTCAATGGCCGCCTGCCGCTGATCATCGGCACCGGCGCGATCCGCACCGAAGACTCCGTGGCCTTCGCCAAGCACGCCAAGGAAATCAAGGCCGACGCGCTGTTGGTGGGCACGCCGCCGTACGCGCTGCCGACCCAACAGGAAATCGCCCTGCACGTCAAAGCGGTCGACGCTGCTGCCGGCCTGCCGATCATGCTCTACAACTACCCAGGCCGCATGAGTGTGGGCATGGGCGAGGAATTCTTCGATGCGGTCGCCGATGTGAAAAACATCGTCGCCATCAAGGAGAGCTCGGGCGACATGGCCCAGTTGCACCGCCTGGCCATCCAGCGCCCGAACATCCAGCTGTCGTGCGGCTGGGACGACCAGGCCCTGGAGTTCTTCGCCTGGGGCGCGCAGAGCTGGGTTTGCGCCGGTTCCAACTTCATCCCGCGTGAGCACGTGGCCCTGTTCGAGGCCTGCGTGATCGAGAAGGACTTCGCCAAAGGCCGCCGCATCATGGCCGCCATGATGCCGCTGATGGACTTCCTCGAAGGTGGCAAGTTCGTCCAGTCGATCAAGTACGGCTGCGCGCTGAACGGCCTGAGCACCGGTGGCGTGCGCAAGCCGCTGTACGACCTGGATGCCGCCGAGAAGCAGGCACTCGAGCGCGTGGTCACTGAACTCAAGCGCAACATCGCCCAGATCACCGGAGGTGCCTGACCATGGCTGAATTGCTGAGCAAGGAACAGTACGCGGCCATCGCCGCCGACCTGCAACTGCGTACCCAGGCATTCATCGACGGTGAGTTCCGCGATGCCGTCTCGGGCCGTACCTTCGTCACCACCAACCCGGCCACTGGCAAACAGCTGGCCGAAGTCGCCGCCTGCGACGTGCAGGATGTCGACGTTGCCGTGGCGGCGGCCAAGCGTGTCTTCGAAGACGGCTCGTGGTCGAAACTGCAACCCGCTGAGCGCAAGCACATCTTGCTGAAGTTCGCCCAGCTGCTGGAAGACAACAGCCACGAACTGGCGGTTTTGGAAGCACTGGACAGCGGCAAGCCGGTCAGCGAATGCCAGAACGTCGACGTGCCGGAAACCATCCACACCCTTCGCTGGCACGCCGAGCTGATCGACAAGATCTACGACAACACCGCCCCCACCGGCAATGCGGCCGTGACCATGGTGGTGCGTGAAGCCATCGGTGTGGTCGGCCTGGTGCTGCCGTGGAACTTCCCGTTGCTGATGCTGGCCTGGAAGATTGCCGCGTCGCTGGCGGCCGGTTGCTCGATCGTGGTCAAGCCAGCCAAGGAAACCACCCTCAGCGCCCTGCGCGTGGCCGAGCTGGCGCATCAGGCCGGCGTACCGGCGGGTGTGTTCAACCTAGTGCCAGGCGGTGGCCGTGAAGTGGGCGAAGCCATCGGCCGCCACATGGACATCCCGATGGTCAGCTTCACCGGCTCCACCGACACCGGCCGCCTGTTCCTGAAATACGCCGCCGAGTCGAACCTCAAGCGCATCGTGCTGGAGCTGGGTGGCAAGAACCCGGCCGTGGTCATGAATGACTGCGAAGACCTGGACGAAGTGGCCCAGTTCGTCACCGCCGGTGCGTTCTGGAACATGGGCGAAAACTGCTCGGCGTCCTCGCGCCTGATCGTGCACAAGGACGTCAAGGACGAGCTGCTGACGCTGATCGGCAAGCACTTGAAGGACTGGAAGCTGGGCGACCCGCTGGACCCGGAAAACCGCTTGGGGGCGATGGTCAGCAAAGCGCACTTCGAGAAGGTGAAGTCTTACTTGGAATATGCCGCCGAGCAGAAGCTCAACGTGGTGCAGGGCGGTGAGACCGAGCAGGGCGTGTTCGTGCAACCGACCATCGTTGACGGGGTGACGCCTGACAATCGGTTGTTCGTCGAGGAAATCTTCGGGCCGGTGCTGAGCGTGACCAGCTTCGAAACCATTGACCAAGCGATCGAGCTGGCCAACGACACCCTCTACGGCCTGGCGGCTTCGGCCTACACCGGCAGCCTGCGCAATGCCCTGCGCCTGTCGCGGGAAATCCGCGCGGGTGTGGTCACGGTCAACTGCTTCGGCGAAGGCGATGCTTCGACGCCGTTCGGCGGCTACAAAGAGTCCGGCTTTGGTGGGCGCGACAAGTCCATCTGGGCGCACGATCAGTACACGGAGTTGAAGACCATCTGGATCAACGCTTCGTGAGCTGACTGCAGGACGGTGCTGTTCTGACGGAGCTCAGCACCTGGCCGCCTCTGGTGATGCCTCTACCGACCTGGAGCAGCCTTGTGCTGCGAAGAGGCCGGTACAGGCACCCTCAGAGGCGGTTTTTTTACTTGAACTTGGGCCCCGACCGGGTATTCAGCCCTTTGGCCATCCGGTCATACAGCACCACATTCACTGTCGCCGCCAGGTTCATGCAGCCCTGGGTCGGGATGTAGATGGTCTCTTCACACCACCCCCGCACATCCGCATCGAGGCTGCCGTCTTCTGGCCCGAAAATGTAGATGGCGCGATCCGGGTGGGTGTACTCGGGCAGCGGCCGTGCGCCGTCGACCAGCTCTACCGCCACCGGCGTGCAGCCCAGCGGAATGATGCGCTGCAGGTCGTCGATGCCGATCAGCGGGATGTCGTAGTGCACACGTTTGGTGTCGGTGACGAAGTCGCGGGCGCGCTCATACCGTTTGCCGGTGTAGAACACCGAGTTGACGCCGTAGCAACCCGCTGCGCGCATCACCGAGCCGACGTTTTCCGCCGACTTGGGGTTGAACAGGCCGATGCAGCTGTATCGTTTGTTTGCCACGTGCCGGGGCCCTTCGCAAAAAAAGCGCGATTATACGGGCTCGCCGGCCGCAGCGGGGGCTGTGTCGATGGTCAGTCTTTTTTCAGCAGGCCAGCCAGCCCGGCAAACGGGTTATGGGTAGCCTTGGCGATGCTCGGGGTGCTGGTCGAGCCTTCGCTGAAATACTGCTGGTCGGTGTAGCGCGAGTGTTCGTTGTCGTGGCAGTACAGGCACAGCAACTCCCAGTTCGAACCGTCCTGCGGGTTGTTGTCGTGGTTGTGGTCACGGTGGTGCACGGTCAGCTCGCTCAGGCGCTTGCCGGCAAACTCGCGGGCGCAGCGGCCGCACACGTGCGGGTACATTTTCAGGGCCTTGTCGCGGTAGCCCATCTCTTTGTCGCGCTTGGCGTCGGCAAGGATGCGGTCGAGGCGTGCGGTGGCGGCGGAGGTAGAGGCCGAACTCATGGTGTTTCCTTTGTTCTGATCAGGCAAATGACGGTTATGCCACTGAGTCTAGCGCGCTTGCAGGCCAGGCGGACAGGCGAAAGCTTCCATTTAGGCGTAGCCTGTAGGAAGGTTCCCGACAGGAGGTTGCTGATGTTGCATGCGATCCTCACCGCGTTGCTCCTGGCTGGCCTGCCCATTGCCGAAGCCGCCAGCGCGCCACCCCGGCTCAATACACCCGTGCCCGGCGCCCCCGGCACGCCCACGCCTACGCCGTATCCGCAGATCACCCCGAGTACGCCGCCGAAGGCTTATGACAGCCAGCCTGGCGCACCGTTGTTGCCGCCAATGCCGGTGCCTGGGCCGCCGAAGGACCAGCCGTTGCCAGGCTTGCGGCCAGAGCCGGTGAAGCTGCCGGTGGAGGAGGATTAGAGTGACGGTTTTGGGCGGGAAGGGTTTGCCGTGGCATTTGCAGTGTTGCGAAGATCGAGCGCCGCCCGCGCGGCGCTCGGTTTCAAAGCCGCTGCATCCCCAACGGCATGCACCTATAAAACACTGTGCGGTCTCACCTTTGCGCTACACCACCCCCAACTCGCCAAACACGAACGCATACTCCAGCGCCACATCCTTGAGTCCCTGGTACCGCCCACTCATGCCGCCATGCCCAGCCCCCATTTCAGTCTTGAGCAGCAGCAGGTTGTCATCGGTCTTGAGCGTGCGCAGGCGGGCGACCCACTTGGCAGCCTCCCAATACTGCACGCGGCTGTCGTTGTACCCGGCCACCACCAGCATGGCGGGGTAGGCCTGGGCTGTTACGTTCTCGTACGGTGCATAGGCCTTGATGCGCTCATACACCTCGGGCTCTTGCGGGTTGCCCCATTCGTCGTACTCGGTGACGGTCAGCGGCAGGTCGGGGTCGAGCATGGTGTTGAGCACGTCGACGAAAGGTACTTCGGCAATCGCGCAGCGGAACAACTCGGGGCGCAGGTTGAGCACCGCGCCCATCAACAAGCCGCCCGCACTACCGCCGCTGATGGCCAGGCGCTCGGGCGAGGTCACGCCTTCGGCGATCAGGTGCTCGGCACAGGCGATGAAGTCAGTGAAGCTGTTCTGCTTGTGCGCCTGCTTGCCGGCCCGGTACCAGGCCTCACCCAACTCGCCACCACCGCGCACGTGGGCAATGGCAAAGGCCACGCCGCGCTGCAGCAGGCTCAGGCGGGCATGCGAGAACCACGGGTCGAGGCTTTCGCCATAGGCGCCGTAGCCATACAGGTACAGCGGCACGGTCTTGCCCAGGTCTTCGCGGCGGCGCACCAGGCTGATCGGCACCTGGGTGCCGTCCTGGGCGGTGGCCCACAGGCGCTGGCTGACATAGTCGTCGGCATCGAACGCACCCAGCACGGGGGTTTGCTTGAGCACCGCCTGCTCCCCGGTGGCCAGCTCCAGCTGCCGCACCTGGGCCGGGCGGTTGAGCGCTTCGTAGCGCAGGCGCACGCGGGGGCTGACGAACTCAAGGCTGTCCTGCACGTAAAGGCTGTAGGCAGCATCCGGCAATTCGACACGGTAAGCCGCCAGACCCTGGGGGCGTACTTCGATGATCGGCAGGCCACCTTCGCGCAGGCTCAGGGTCAATGCCCCTGCGTTGAGGCTTAGGCCTTCCAGCATTACCTCGTCGCTGTGCGCTACCAGCAACTGCCAGCGATCACGGGTTGGTACGTCATCGGCTGGGGCGTGGTACAGGGCGAAGTTGATGCCGTCCTGGTTGGTGCGGATGAACCAGCGCCACTCGCCATCGAGCTGGCCGTGGTCGGGGAAGTACTCATGGTCTTCGACCCGTGGCGCCAGGCAGGTGAACGGCAGCTGCGGCGTTTCGGCATCAAGTACCCAGGCCTCGCTGGTGGTCTTGCTGTTCAGCAGCAGCACCAACTGGCGTTCGGAGCTGGTGCGGTAACAATGCAGGAAGAAGCGGCCGTCGGGCTCTTCGAACACGGTTGGCGCTCTGCTGCTACCCAGGGTGTGACGACGCAGGCGCCAAGGGCGGTGGGTGTCATCCAGTTCGGCGAAGAACAGCGTCTGGCTGTCATTGGCCCAGGTCAGGCTGCCGTCGCAGTCCTCGAAGGGCAGGGTGGTGATGATGCCGTCGCCCAGGTCCTTGACGTACAGGGTGTAGATCTCGTCGCCGCTGGTGTCGAGGCTGTAGGCCAGCAGGCGATGGTCGGGGCTGACGTTGAACGCCCCCAGTGACAGGAAGCCGCCGTTGGCCAGTGCGTTAGGGTCGAGCAGCAGCTGTTCGCGGCTTTCATCCACCGTGTTGGAGTCGTCAGCCGGGCGCGGGCAGCGGTAGTGGCGCGGGTATTCGTCGCCGGCGGTGGTGCGGGTGTAGTACAGGTACGGGCCCCAAGGGGAGGGCAGCGACAGGTCGGTTTCCAGGATGCGGCCTTTGATTTCCTCGAACAGCTGTTCGCGCAGGGGTGCCTGGTCGGCCAGGCAGGCCTCCTGGTAGCTGTTCTCGGCCTGCAGGTATTCGAGCACCTCGGGCGCGTCGCGCTGTTGCAGCCAGGCGTATGGGTCGGCGGCTTGGTCTGCACGGGCGATGGGGGGCTGGGGCTTGGTGGGCATCGGGGGTCCTTGGCTGAGGGCTTGCGGTGCCTGTTCAGGCCGCTTCGCGGGCAAGCCTGAACAGGGAAGCGCTGTCTGCGCCCTGAAAAGTGTTTATCATAGGCAACTCTTTGCCTGGCTTGCACGAACACCATGACCGAGAACGACTATACCCTCGCCTGGGGCCTGTACGCCCTTGCCGCCCTGGGCTGCCTGTTGGTGGGCTTCAAGCTCACGGGTTGGATGTGGCGCTGGCTGCGCGAACCGCTGCGGGTGATCCTGGCGGTACTGCTGCTGACCCCGACCATCGTCGACCCGGTCAAGGACAGCTTTGCCCCGGCCATCGCCATTACCGCCCTGGACGTGGCCTTCAAGGTCGGCAATAACGCCTGGCGCGCGGTGTCCGATTTTGCCATGTACGGCATGATCGCCTTTGGCCTGTACTTGCTCTTCGTGCTGGTGCGCTGGCCGCTGGAAAAACGTGCCCGTGAGCGCCGCGAGCAAGCCGAAGCCGCGGCCAAGCGCCAGGCCGCCGAAGATGACGAGGTCCGGGTCGACGCCCCGCTGGCGGCCGAGCGCCGCGACCGTTACCGCAATGATCCACCCCCTGCCGCGCCTGCGGGCGGCGGTCGGGTCGAGCCTCGCCTGTAATCGGAGACACGCGCATGTGCGAACTGCTGGGCATGAGTGCCAACGTCCCCACCGACATCGTTTTCAGCTTCACCGGCCTGATGCAACGCGGCGGCCGCACCGGCCCGCACCGTGATGGCTGGGGCATCGGCTTCTATGAAGGGCGTGGCCTGCGCCTGTTCCAGGACCCCGCCGCGAGCAGCGAGTCGGAAGTCGCCAACCTGGTGCAGCGTTACCCGATCAAAAGCGAAGTGGTCATTGGCCACATCCGCCAGGCCAACGTCGGCAAGGTGTGCCTGTCCAACACCCACCCGTTCGTCCGCGAAATGTGGGGCCGCAACTGGTGCTTCGCGCACAACGGCCAGTTGGGCGACTTCAAGGGTGAAGCGACCTTCTATCGGCCCGTGGGCGATACCGACAGCGAAGCGGCCTTCTGCGACCTGCTCAACCGCATCCGCGCGGCCTTCCCAGAGCCGGTAGCCGTGGAACAGCTGCTGCCAGTGCTGGTCGAAGCCTGTGCCGGCTACCGTGGCAAGGGCGTGTTCAACTGCATGCTCAGTGACGGCGACTGGCTGTTCTGCTTCTGCTCGACCAAGTTGGTGCACATTACCCGGCGCGCACCTTTTGGTGCGGCACGGTTGAAAGATGTCGACCTGATCGTCGATTTTCACACCGAAACGACCCCCAATGACGTGGTCACGGTGATTGCCACCGAGGCCCTGACCGAGAACGAGACCTGGGCGCGTTACGCGCCGGGCGAGTGGGCACTGTGGCGGCACGGAGAGTGCGTTTCGCAAGGCCAGAGCTAAGGACGCTGCATGTTCAGAAGTTACCTGCGGTTGTTGCTGTTCACCTTCGGCCTGCTGGCCGGTATCCAGGTTCCGGGGCTGGTAAATGACTACACCCAGCGGGTCGAGGCGCACCTGTTCGAATCACGCCAGGCGCTGGATGGCTTCAAGCAGACGGCCGAACGCTTCTTCAATGGCGACCTCCAGGCGCTGCTGCGGCATTACCGCAGCAGTGATGACCCGGTGTTCAACAGTGATGCCAACAGCATCGAAAGCCTGATGATCCGCAACGAACTGCTGGAAAACGAATGGCAGGCGTTACAAGGGTCGTGGGTGAGCCGTACCTGGCATGTATTGGTACAGCCGGACCCGCAAATGCGTGAAGAAACGCTCAAGGGCTACAGCTACCAGATTCTGCTGGTGCCAGAGGCGGTTGGCTGGGGCATTGGTGCCGGGTTTGTGCTGGCCTTTGTGGTCGAGAGCCTGTTGCTGGCGCTTGGCTGGGTGATCATGGGCGGGCGGCGCCGGGTGGTGAAGGAAAGCTGGCGCTGAGTCATGTAGCGCCTGTGCGGGCCTCTTCGCGGGGCAAGCCCGCTCCCACAGGTTGCCCACTGCTCTCAGGCTCAGTGGGCAACCTGTGGGAGCGGGCTTGCCCCGCGAAAGGGCCGGTAAAGGCAGCGATAATCCCTAGACCAGCACAATCCGTTGCCCACCCACATCCTGCGCATACCGCTCAAGCACCTGCCGGCACACCTCGACCACCTCATCCACCAATGCCACCCCAGTCTGCCAGGCCACCACCAGCTCCAGGCTGGGCGGTGGTTGCAGCCCTTCCAGCAGCACCAATTCCCCCAGGCCTAGCTCCGCATCCACCAAGGCCGGTGGCAGCGCACCCACCGCAAAGCCGTCGCGCAGTAGCCGGGTAATCGCTGCCACTGAATTCACACAGTTCAAGCGCGGTGTTTGCACCCCGGCGCCTTGCAACAGGCTGAGCACCTCCTGGTGCGGCCTCGAGTTTTTCGAAAAGGTCACGATGCGCTCGCGGCCCAGTTCCGCCAGCGAGGCGTAATCACGGTGCTGGAGCGAGCCTGCGGCCACGATCCAGCCCATCGGGTAACGCGCCAGGTCCAGGCTGCGGATCGACTGTTCACGCAGCAGGTCGGTCTGCAGGATCACATCCAAAAAGCCCTTCTGCAGCTGCTCGCGCAGGTTCAGCGCGGTATCAGCCACCAGCTCGATCTCTACCTGCGGGTAGCGCTCGGTCAACGCCGCTACCAACGCGCTCATCCAGGTATGGATCACCGTGTCCATCACCCCGATGCGAATGCGCCCGACCTTGGCCCGGTCGCTGTCCAGCGATTGCTTCATGGCCTTGGCGGTGTCGAGCATACGCTCGGCGTATTCCAGCACCTTGCTGCCCTCCGGGGTCAGGCTGACGCCGCGCGAGTCGCGCAGCAGCAGTTTGACGCCCAGGTCGGCTTCCAGCGCGGCGATGCGGCTGGAGACCGAGGCCTGGGTGGTGAACAGCTTTTCTGCGGTCAGGCGGAAGCTCTTGAGCCGGGCGACCCAGACGAAAGTTTCGAGGAAACGAAGGTTCATGATCAGTTTTTCTTGTTCCAGACCGGCGGTTTTTCTCGTTGGACGCACCTGGCGCGGTCTCTGAACAATGATGCCCAGGCCGCGACGCAATAGGTCGCCCCATAAAACAATACCAACAAGCCGAGGCAAGCATGAACCCCACCGGCGTGCAGCAGCAGGTCGCTTCACCTTCTTCGACCGGGCCTTTCGCCTGGTACCGCGACATCGACAAGCAGCAACGACGCACCTTCTGGAGCTGCAAGATCGGCTATGGCCTGGACGGCATGGACACGCAGATGCTCAGCTTCGTCATCCCCACGCTGATCATGCTGTGGGGCATCAGCACCGCCGAGGCCGGGCTGATCCATACCAGTACGTTGGTCGCGTCTGCCATCGGCGGCTGGGTCGCCGGCATCCTGTCCGACCGTATTGGCCGGGTCCGCACCTTGCAGCTCACGGTGCTGTGGTTCGCGTTCTTCACCTTCCTCTGCGGCTTCGCGCAAAACTACGAACAGCTGCTGATTGCCCGTACCCTGATGGGCTTCGGTTTTGGCGGTGAATGGACCGCCGGCGCGGTGCTGATCGGCGAAGTGATCCGCGCCCAGGACCGTGGCAAGGCGGTGGGCATGGTGCAGTCTGGTTGGGCCATCGGCTGGGGCTTGACCGCAATTCTGTACGCGCTGCTGTTCTCCTGGCTGCCGGCCGAGCACGCCTGGCGCGCGCTGTTTTTGCTGGGGCTGGTGCCGGCCGTGTTCGTGATCTTCGTGCGCCGCCTGGTCAAGGACCCGGAGGTGTACCGCCAGGCCAAGGCGGCTGAGGCGGTCGAAGCACCGTCGCACTTCTACGAAATCTTCGCCCCCGGCATGCTCTGGACGACCGTGCGTGCCTCCTTGCTGACCACCGGAGCGCTGGGCGGTTACTACGCGATCACCTCGTGGTTGCCGACCTTCCTCAAAAACGAGCGCGGCCTCAGCGTGCTGGGTACCGGTGGCTATTTGGCGATGGTGATCGTCGGTTCCTACATCGGCTATGTGGTCAGCGCGTACCTGTCCGACCTGTTGGGCCGCAAGAAGAACTTCATCCTGTTCGCCGTGGGCTCGTTCATCATCGTGCTGCTGTACACGCAGGTGCCGGTCAGCGATGGCGTCATGCTGTGGCTGGGCTTCCCGCTGGGGTTCTTCGCCTCGGGCATCTTCAGTGGCATGGGCGCGTTCCTGACCGAACTGTTCCCCACCCGCATTCGTGGCTCGGGGCAGGGCTTTTGCTACAACATCGGCAAGGTTATCGCCGCACTGTTCCCCTTGCTGATCGGCGTGCTCAGCCAAGAGGTGCCCCTGGGGTTAGGGATTGGTGTTTTCTCGGCCGTCTCGTACGGCGTGGTAATCCTGGCAGCGCTCAGCCTGCCGGAAACACGCGGCAAACACCTCCAGGCGCGGTAAGGTAGGCCTATGAACAGCGACAAGGGAGTCTGTGTGGTGGAACGCCTGCTTCTCAATTGTGACATGGGCGAGAGTTTCGGCAGCTGGCGCATGGGCCTGGATGCCGAAGTGATGCCGTTTATCGATTGCGCCAACATCGCCTGCGGCTACCACGCCGGCGACCCCAGCATCATGCGCCGTACTGTGGAGTTGGCACTGGCCCATGGCGTGACCATCGGCGCGCACCCGGCCTACCCAGACCTGGTCGGCTTCGGCCGCCGCTCCATGGCCTGCAGCCCTGAGGAAATCCGCGACCTGCTGCACTACCAGATCGGTGCGCTGGACGGTATCTGCAAGGTGCTTGGCGGCCGGGTGGCCTACGTCAAACCCCATGGCGCGCTGTACAACGACATGATGGCCGACCCGCTCAAGCTGCGCGCGGTGCTCGAAGCCGTGGCGGCCTATGACAGCGGCTTGCCGTTGATGCTCATGGCCACTGCCGACGACAGTGCGGCACAGGCCCTGGGGGAGGAGATTGGCGTGCCGCTGTGGTTCGAGGCCTTCGCCGACCGCGCCTACACCGCCAGTGGCCACCTGGTCTCGCGGCGCCTGCCCGGCGCCGTGCACCATGACCCGGCGCTAGTGGTCGAACAGGCCGTGCGCCTGGCCCGCGGCGAAACCCTTGTTGCGGACGATGGCAGCGCGTTGCGCCTGCGCGCCAGCACCCTGTGCGTGCACGGCGATAACGACAGTTCAGTGGCCGCGGTGCGGCAGATCCGCCAGGCCCTCGATGCGCTGGAGCACGCATGAAATTGCGCATTGAAGTGGTCGCCTTCGATAGCCTGATGGTGCGCCTGTTCGACACCATCGATGAAGCCAACATGCCGTGGATGCTCGCGGCCAGCCAGCGCTTGAGCGCCGCGTTCGGGAAGCACCTGGTGGACTTGGTGCCTTCCTACACCACGCTGATGGTGCAGTTCGATCTGCCGCCTGGGCAGGCGAGGGCGCTGATCACCCAAGCGCTGGAGGGGCTGCAGCCGGACACCGGCAGCGGTGGCCGTCGGCATGAGATTCCGGTGTGGTACGACGCCAGTGTTGGCCCTGAATTGCCCGTATTGGCGGCGCGCACCGGCCTGAGTGAGCAAGCGGTGATCCGCCTGCACAGCGAGCGCGAGTACCCGGTATTCGCCCTCGGCTTCGCCCCAGGCTTCGGCTTCATGGGGCTGGTGGACGAGCGCCTGGCAGCGCCGCGCCTGAGCACCCCGCGCAAGCGTGTGGCGGCGGGCAGCGTGGGTATTGCCGAGCGCCAGACCGCCGCTTACCCGGCGGTATCGCCAGGCGGCTGGAACCTGATCGGGCGTACCCCGGTGCGCCTGTTCGACCGTGAACGCGAAGGCTACAGCTTGTTGCAACCGGGGGATCGGGTGCGTTTCGTGGCGGTTTCCCACGCCGAGTTCAGGGCGTTGGGGGGGGATGACAGCCCACTGGAGGCGCAGGCATGACGCAGTTGAAGATCGAGGCCAGCACCGCGCTGTGCCAATTGCAGGATGCCGGGCGGTTTGGCGTGCGCCACTTGGGCGTGACCCAGGGCGGGGCCCTGGACTGGGTGGCGATGAATTGGGCCAACTGGTTGCTGGGCAACCCGCTGGGGGCGCCAGTGATCGAGGTGGCGTTGGGCGGATTCAGCGTGGTGGCGGAGCAGGATTGCGTCCTGGCCTTGGCGGGCGCCGACCTGGATGCGCGGGTTGATGATCAGCCCCTGGCGCCTTGGCGCAGCTTTACCCTGGCCAAGGGCCAGCAGCTGACGTTGAGGCAGCCCAAGCAGGGCGTACGCGCTTATCTTGCTGCGCCTGGCGGGTTCCAGGCCGAGGCAGTGCTGGGCAGTTGCGCCACCGTTGTACGTGAAGAGCTAGGCGGCATCGATGGGCGAGGGGACGCGCTTGGCAAAGGTCAGGGGCTGACATTTGCCGGTTCATCCCCGGCCTTGCGCGAAGTGCCTGGGGCGTTGCGGCCTGTGTATTCGGCGAAGCCTGTGCTCGACCTGGTGATGGGCGCGCAGATCGGTGACTTCAGCGGCATGAGCCTGTTTGAAGCGTTCAACAGTGACTGGACGTTGGACAGCCGAGCAGACCGCATGGGGATTCGATTGCTTGGGCCACAACTGGTTTACCAGGGTGCGCCGATGATCTCCGAAGGGATTCCGCTGGGCGCGGTGCAGGTGCCGCCAGATGGGCAGCCGATCGTGCTGCTCAATGACCGGCAGACCATTGGCGGGTATCCGCGGCTGGGGGCGTTGACGCCGTTGGCGCTGGCGCAATTGGCGCAGTGCATGCCGGGGGCGGGGGTGCGGTTCAGGGCGGTGGTGCAGGAGGAGGCTTGGCGGGAACAGCAGGGTTATCTGAACCGTTGGCGGTGAAGCTACCGGCCTCTTCGCGGGACAAGCCCGCTCCCACAGGTAGGGTGCTGTCCTTGAGAACAGCACCCTACCTGGACTGCACTTGAACCTGTGGGCTTGACCCGCGAAGAGGCCGGTGCAAGCGATATCACTTAGACAGGTACCGCATCCCATCCTCCAACCCCTGCAAGGTCAGCGGGTACATCTTGTCCTCGATCAAATCCCGCACCAGGTGCGTTGACGCGGTGTAGTCCCACGCCTGCTTCGGGTACGGGTTGATCCAGATGATCTTCTTGAATTTCTCCATGAAGCGCTGCATCCACACATACCCGGCTTCTTCGTTCCAGTGCTCGACGCTGCCACCAGGCTGGGTGATCTCGTAGGGCGCCATGGCCGCGTCGCCGACGAACACCACTTTGTAGTCATCGCCGTACTTGTGCAGCAGGTCGAAGGTGGAGAACCGCTCCGAGGTGCGCCGTAGGTTGTTCTTCCACACCGACTCGTACACGAAGTTGTGGAAGTAGTAGTACTCCAGGTGCTTGAACTCGGTCTTGCAGGCCGAAAACAGCTCTTCGCAGACTTTGACGTGGGCATCCATCGAACCACCGATGTCGAACAGCAACAGCAGCTTGACGGTGTTGCGCCGCTCCGGGCGCATCTGGATGTTCAGCAACCCGGCGTCGCGTGCGGTGTGGTCGATGGTGCCGTCGATATCCAGCTCTTCGGCAGCGCCTTCACGGGCGAACTTGCGCAGCCGGCGCAAGGCCAGCTTGATGTTGCGCGTGCCCAGTTCGACTTGGTCGTCGAGGTTTTTGTACTCGCGCTGGTCCCACACCTTCACCGCCTTGCCCTGGCGCTTGCCAGCCTCGCCCACGCGGATGCCTTCGGGGTTGAAACCGCCTGAACCGAATGGGCTGGTGCCGCCGGTGCCGATCCACTTGTTGCCGCCGGCGTGGCGTTCCTTTTGCTCTTCGAGGCGTTTCTTGAATTCCTCGATCAGCTTGTCCAGGCCACCCAGCGACTGGATTTGCGCGCGTTCTTCATCGGTGAGCGAGCGCTCGAACTCCTTGCGCAGCCAGTCTTCGGGGATCAGCGCTTCAAGGTGGCGGTCGAGGTTTTCCAGGCCCTTGAAGTAGGCCGAGAATGCTCGGTCGAATTTGTCGAAATGCCGCTCGTCCTTCACCAGGATCGCCCGTGCCAGGTAGTAGAACTCGTCCATGTCGGCGAACACCACGCGTTTTTGCAGGGCATTGAGCAGGTCGAGCAGTTCGCGTACCGACACCGGCACCTTGGCCGCGCGCATTTCGTTGAACAGGTTGAGCAGCATGGCCGGCCCCTCAGCGGTTGCCGCGCCGGCTCATGAACGCCAGGCGCTCGAGCAATTGAACGTCCTGCTCGTTCTTCACCAGGGCGCCCGCCAGGGGTGGGATGGCCTTGGTCGGGTCACGCTCGCGCAGCACCGCTTCGCCGATGTTGTCGGCCATCAGCAGCTTGAGCCAGTCGACCAGCTCGGAGGTGGAGGGCTTTTTCTTCAGGCCCGGCACCTTGCGCACGTCGAAGAACACGTCCAGCGCCTCGCTGACCAGCGATTGCTTGATGTTCGGGTAGTGCACGTCGACGATCTGTTGCAGCGTGGCGCGGTCGGGGAAGGCGATGTAGTGGAAGAAGCAGCGGCGCAGGAAGGCGTCGGGCAGTTCTTTTTCGTTGTTCGAGGTAATGATGATGATCGGGCGCTGCTTGGCCTTGATGGTCTCGTCGGTTTCGTAGACATAGAACTCCATCTTGTCGAGTTCTTGCAGCAGGTCGTTGGGGAACTCGATGTCGGCCTTGTCGATTTCGTCGATCAGCAGGATGACCCGCTCTTCAGCCTCGAAGGCTTCCCAGAGCTTGCCCTTTTTCAGGTAGTTGCGCACATCGTGGACTTTTTCGGTGCCCAGCTGCGAATCGCGCAGGCGGCTGACCGCGTCGTACTCGTAGAGGCCCTGGTGGGCCTTGGTGGTGGACTTGATGTGCCAGGTGATCAGCCGGGCGCCGAAGGAGGCCGCGAGCTGTTCGGCGAGCATGGTCTTGCCAGTGCCCGGTTCGCCTTTGACCAGCAGCGGGCGTTCGAGGGTGATGGCCGCGTTTACCGCCAGTTTCAGGTCGTCTGTGGCGACGTAGTCGCGGGTGCCTTCGAACTTCATGGGAGTGTCCTCTGCGGGTGGCTGGGCCGGCCTTTTCGGGGGGCAAGCCCGCTCCCACAGGAGCACCACAAGCCTTGAGAACTGTGGTATCCCTGTGGGAGCCGGCTTGCCGGCGATAGGGCCATGACAGCCAGTACCTATTTTTGATTTGTTACCGACTATAACGCGGGGCTCGGCGCCTGCAAACGCAGACCGGGTATTCAGTCCCTGAATGCCCCGTCACGCGCTTTCAGTCGGACTTTGGCGCAGGCTGCTCATACCGGGCATTGAACGCCTGGACAAAGCCATTGCGCAGGATCTGCAAAAACGCCTCGAAGGCACTGACATCCTGCTTGTGCACGCTGCCACTAAGCTCCACCCGGGTGGCGAACTGGTTTTTCGGCTGGTTTTTCAACACCGATTCGGTGCCCCCCACCAGCGCCTCCCACACCGAGCGGAAAAAGCCCTTGTCCTTGTTCTGCACGTCCTGCTGCCAGTTGAACACATCGACATCGCGCAGCAACGGCTTGATATAGCCCGTAAGCCGGCCCTTCTCAGCCTGGGCTTCGATCACCAGGTCGCCATGCCCGGCATTGAAGTCGAACTTGCCATAAGCGCTGGCAAAGTCATTGAGCTTGCGCAACTGAATATCGGAGGCGCGCAGGCGGAATTCGAAGTCGTCGAAGTCGCTGAACGGGTCGAAGGTAGCGCGGCTCTCCACCTTGGCATCCCCGAACAACACGGCATGGGCGTCGAAACTGGCGTCGCGCCGGCCTTTTTCGTTGCGCACGTTGGTCAGGTTACGAATGCTGGCGCCGAGCCGAGTGGCCTTGAGGTTGACGGGGGGCTTGGAGGTGAAGTTGCGAAAGGTCAGCACGCCGTCTTCAATGCGCACTTCGTTGAGGGTGATCGGCAGCAGTTTTTCCAGTTGTTGACGCCAATCGGTGCCGCGGCCGGTCTGTGACGCCTGCTTGCTGCCGCCGTCGACAAAGTTCAGCGCTGGCCGCACGAAGGTCACCTCGGCCACTACGGCGCGGTCGTGCCACAACGCGTGCCAGCTCACCGACAGGTCGATCAAGGGCGCATCGAGCAGCGGCACCGGGACCTTGCCGCTGGTCTTGACGATCTTCAGGCCGTTGATCTGGTAAGCGCCGCGCCACCAGGCCAGGTCGACGTCGACGACCTGGCCGCGGTAGTCACCCATGTCGGCCAGCTTGTCGTTGAGGTAGTCGCGCACCAGATAGGGCAGGGCCAGGTGCAGGGCCACCAGCAGCACGACCAGGCTGGCCAGGCCGACCAGCGGCCAGCGGTAGCGACCTTTCATCGAAGGTTCTCCTAGGCTGGATGTGCGGTTGACCGCAGCCGCCGCCTGGGAGTTCGAACAGGCTTTACGGGCCAACGGGGCAGGCTTACCCTTGAAGTCTTTCCCTGCATCTTCATGTTCAAGGACCCCTGCCATGAGCCGTATCTACGCAGACAACGCCCATTCCATCGGTAACACGCCGCTGGTGCAGATCAACCGCATCGCCCCGCGTGGGGTGACCATCCTGGCCAAGATCGAAGGGCGCAACCCGGGCTATTCGGTCAAATGCCGGATCGGCGCGAACATGGTCTGGGACGCCGAAAGCAGCGGCAAGCTCAAGCCTGGCATGACCATCGTCGAGCCCACCTCGGGCAACACCGGCATTGGCCTGGCGTTCGTTGCCGCCGCCCGTGGCTACAAGCTGATCCTGACCATGCCGGCCTCGATGAGCTTGGAGCGGCGCAAAGTGCTCAAGGCCTTGGGTGCCGAATTGGTGCTGACCGAGCCGGCCAAGGGCATGAAGGGCGCCATCGAGAAGGCCAACGAAATCGTCAACTCCGACCCGGCCCAGTACTTCCAGCCAGGCCAGTTCGAAAACCCGGCCAACCCGGCAATCCATGAAAAGACCACCGGCCCGGAGATCTGGAACGACACCGACGGCGCCGTCGATGTACTGGTGGCCGGTGTGGGCACTGGCGGTACCATCACCGGCGTTTCGCGCTACATCAAGCAGACCCAGGGCAAGTCGATCCTCTCGGTGGCGGTGGAGCCGGTGGCCTCGCCGCTGATCAGCCAGACCCTGGCCGGTGAAGAACTCAAGCCCAGCCCGCACAAGATCCAGGGCATTGGTGCGGGCTTCGTGCCGAAGAACCTCGACCTTTCCATGGTCGACCAGGTCGAGACGGTGACTGACGAAGAGTCCAAGGCCATGGCCATTCGGCTGATGCAGGAAGAGGGCATTTTGTGCGGTATTTCCTGTGGCGCAGCGATGGCGGCGGCAGTGCGCCTGGCCGAAAAACCAGAGATGCAGGGTAAGACCATCGTCGTAATCCTGCCCGACTCTGGTGAGCGTTACCTGTCGAGCATGCTGTTCAGCGATATGTTCAGCGAGCAGGAAAACCAGCAGTAATCGCCTCGTCCTCTGATCAGGCGCAACACTCGGCAATCCGGTTTATTGCAGAATCTTCATGAATGAGATCCCGCCCAGGTTGTTTTTACCGGGGCGGGATGGGTTTATGATGGCCGGATGATTTTTTCGGGAGCAGGCGGCGCAGGCCTGCTTCCTTTCCAAGGAGTGTTGCATGACCTTTTCCTTTGCAGCCAAGGCGGGTGTCCTGCTGGTGTTTTTCGGCAGCGTGCTGTTCGTGCACCTGCGCGGCAAGGCGCGCCTGCCGGTGTTGCGCCAGTTCGTCAACCATTCGGCGCTGTTCGCCCCCTATAACGCCTTGATGTACCTGTTTTCTGGCGTGCCGTCCAAGCCGTACCTGGACCGCCAGCGCTTCCCTGAGCTGGATGTACTGAAGGACAACTGGCAGGAAATCCGTGAAGAGGCCATGCGCCTGTTCGACGAGGGCTATATTCGCGCAGCTGAAAAAGACAACGACGCCGGCTTCGGTTCGTTTTTCAAGAAGGGCTGGAAGCGCTTCTACCTGAAGTGGTACGACAAACCGCTGCCGTCGGCCGAGGCCTTGTGCCCGCGCACCGTCGAGCTGGTCAGCAGCATCCCCAACGTCAAGGGCGCGATGTTCGCCTTGCTGCCCGGTGGCAGCCACCTGAACCCGCACCGCGACCCGTTCGCCGGCTCTTTGCGCTATCACCTGGGCTTGTCCACGCCCAATTCCGACGACTGCCGCATCTACGTCGATGGCCAGGTGTATGCCTGGCGTGACGGCGAGGACGTGATGTTCGACGAAACCTACGTGCACTGGGTCAAGAACGAGACCGACGTCACCCGCGTGATCCTGTTCTGCGACATCGAACGCCCGCTGAGCAGCCCGCTGATGACCCGCATCAACCGCCAAGTCAGTGCCTTCCTCGGCCGCGCCACCGCGCCGCAGAACACCGACGACGAGCGCGTCGGCGGGATCAACCAGGCGTATGCCTGGAGCAAGCGTTTCAGCAACAAGATCAGCAGCCACGTGAAGCAGTTCAAGCGCGCCAACCCCAAGGCCTACCGCATTCTGCGGCCGGTGTTGGCGGTGGTGGTGGCGTATCTGTTGTATCGCTGGTTGTTCTGATTGCTAATTGCCTGCAAGCGCCAGGTGTTCCTGGCGCTTGCAGACGACCCTTTTTCGGGGTTTATAGTGATTTATAGATCGATTATAGAGCCGTTATAGATAGCGCAAAAAAGGGCGGCCATTGTCGTGACCGCCCCTAGCCAAGCCCGCGCTACGCTACTTCACGCCGGCTCCAACGCCTCGACCACCTTCCCGCGGCTCAGGTGCACCACCTTGTCCGCCGTATCGAAGTAGCGGTCATCATGCGAGATCACGATGATGGTCTTGCCCAGCCGCTTCAGGTCCGGCAGCAGCTCGGTGTAGAACACCCGGCGGAAGGTCGGGTCCTGGTCCGCCGCCCATTCGTCGAACACCAATACCGGCCGGCCATCCAGCCAAGCGTTGACCAGCGCCAGGCGTTTGCGCTGGCCGGTGGAAAGGTCGGTGGTGGTAAACGCACCATCGCGCACGCTCACCTTATGGGCGATTTCCAGCCGCTCCAGGTAGCGCGTGGCATCGCTGGGCAGGCTGTGCTCGTGCTCGGGCAGGTCTTCGAACAGGTAGTAGTCGGCGAACACGGTGGTGAACAGCTGGCGATAGTCGTCCAGGCCCTGCGGGTCAACGGCCTTGCCGTTCAGGCGCACTTCGCCGCGTTGCGGGGTATACAGGCCCAGCAGCAGCTTGATCAGCGAGGTCTTGCCGCAGCCGTTTTCGCCGACGATGAACAGGATCTCGCCCGGCGCGATGCTCAGGCTCACCGGCCCGACGCGGAAGGGTTCGTTGCCGTCCACCGGTGGGTAGGCGTATTCGACATTGTGCAGCTCCAGGTGCGCGCTGCCGGGGGCGGTGTGCTTGACCGGCTGGTCCAGCAGCAGGTGCGGTTCGGGCGAGGAAAAGCGCTCGGACAGGTCGGCGATGCGGCGGAACGCCACTTGCGCGCGGCCGAGAATCGGCAGGTTGCCGATCAGCGTCTCCAGCGGGCCTTTCATGTACAGCAGCACCAGCACGAAGCCGCTCATTACGGCCGGGTCGTTGCTCGGCCACAGCGACTGCAGGGCCAGGGTCAGGCCGATGACCACGAAGAACAGCATCGACCCGAGGCTCTTGGCAGCCACGAAAATGTTGATGGCGCGGATGTGGGTGTTGGCGATGAAGTCGGCGGTGCCCTGGATGTTGCGGGTCAGCATGGCATGGCGGCGGCGGCGGTCGATGCGCAGCTCCTTGGCGCCTTCGGCAATCGCCGAGTAGTGCTTTTGCAGGTTGTCCTCGGCATCGCGGGCGGCGTTGAAACCGGCCACGCCTTTTTGCCGGGCCACGTACTGCACGGCGCTGCCGATGCCGATCGCCACCAGGGTGATCAGGAAGATCGGCCACGACAGCCAGGCCAGGTAGGTCAGGCAGCCAGTCACGGTGGTCAGCGAGATGGCCAGCGGGGCGAAGGCAAAGGCGAAGTCGCTGATGGTGTCCACGTCGCGGGTCAGCACTGGGATCAGGCGGTGGGTGCGGTAGCGCTCGATCTGCTCGATCGGCGCCGACAGCACCTTGGCGCCGAGGTCTTTGCGCAGCCGGGCGATGACCTTCTGGCCTACGTAGTTGGTGCCACTGTCGGCGGCCACGCTGCTCACCAGCGCCAGCACGCACAGGCCGGCGAAGGCCAGGATCACGCCCTGGCTCATGCCGTCGGGGGCATGCAGGCCCTGGTTGACGGTGGCCAGCAGCGCGGTCACGGCCAGGCCGCCGACCATGCCCAGCAGCACCGAGACGATAACCGCTGGGCGGTAGGGTTTGAGCAGGCCCAGCAATTCGCGGATGGCCCCGGGGGAAGACGTTTTCATGAAGCGCGATCTCGGTGAGGGAGTGGAGGTGGGCGGCGCGGCGGGGTCAGCTCCCGAGGGCCAGGGTGCCCTTCATCAAGGTGCTGTGGAACGGGAACGAGCAGTAGAAGCTGTAGGCAGTGCCGGCCTTCAACGAACGGGTGTCGAGGGTGACGCTGTCTTTTTCGCCACCGCCAATCAGGCGGGTATGGGCGATGACCCGGGTATCGCCTGGCTTCACGTAGTCTTGTGCCTCGCCTGCCTTAAGGCCGTCGTCCAGCACGCCCTGCATGTCTGCCTGGCTGCTCAGGACCCAGTTATGGCCCATCACGTTCTTCGGCATTTCGCCAGGGTGGGCGAGGGTGACGGTGAACGACGTGCAGGCCTTGGGGATGGTGATTTCGGCCTTGTCGAAGGTCATCTGGTCGGTGCCGTGGATGTCCACGGCGCAGTGCTCGGCCGACCAGGCGACGGCAGGGGCGGCGGCAAGCAAGGCGAGGAGCAGAAGCTGGCGAGTCATGTAGGGTTCCTGGACGATAAAAGGGTGCACATCGTTCAGACGAACCGGCGCGCGTTCGCTTTACCTGTGTGTTCGCGCGGGTGAATTTCTGCCGGGCATGCTCGTTCATCTAGTCAGGCGCCCTGATGGCGCAGCATCCCTTTCGCCGCCACGGCGGCCCTGGCTTGAGGTGACGGTACATGAGTGAATTGCTGAGCTTTGCGATCGAACCCCTGGACGCTGCCCGCGGCGACCTGCCGTTGTTGGTGCGCGCGCCGGAGCCTGGCATCGACCTGCTCGACGCGTTCGACGAGCTGAAACCGCTGGTTGACCGCCACCTGCTGCACGCAGGCGGCATCCTGTTCAGGGGCTTCCAGGTGGGCGGGGCTGAGGCTTTTCGCCAGTTCGCCGCCGCGTTCGGTCACCCGCTGCTCAACTACGAGTTCGGCTCCACGCCGCGCAGCAACGTGACCCAAGGCGTTTACACCTCGACCGAGTACCCGGCGCACCAGAGCATCCCGCTGCACAACGAGCAGGCCTACACCCTCGAGTGGCCGATGAAGATCTGGTTCTACAGCGTGATCCCCGCCGAGACCGGCGGCGAGACGCCGATAGCCGACAGCCGCGAGGTGTATCGGCGGATGCCAGCGCGTATTCGCGAGCGCTTGGTCGAGAAGGGCCTGATGTATGTACGTAACTACGGCAACGGCCTGGACGTGGAATGGTCGCAGGTGTTCAACACCGAAGACCCGCGGCAGGTCGAGGCCTACTGCCGTGCGCATGCCATTGAATGCATCTGGAAGGAGGATGGCGAGTTGCGCACACGCCAACGCTGCCAGGTGGTGGCGCGTCATCCGGTGACGGGGGAGGACGTGTGGTTCAACCAGGCGCACCTGTTCCATGTGTCTAACCTGCAGCCGGAGGTGCGGGAGTCGTTGATGGACATCGTCGAGGAAGAGGACCTGCCGCGTAATGTGTATTACGGCGATGGCTCGACCATTGAGGACGCGTTGCTTGATGAGGTACGCGGGGTGTTGGATGAGTGCACTATCAGTTTCCCTTGGCTGGAGAATGATGTGCTGATGCTCGACAACATGCTCGCGGCGCATGCGCGTTCGCCGTTTACGGGGAAGCGCAAGGTGGTGGTGGCGATGGCGGAGGGGCATTCGCAGGTGGGGCGGTGAGGAGGTGCATGCCTTGGGAGTTTTATCGCCTGTGAGATCGAGCGCCGCCCGCGCGGCGCTTCGCAGCACAAGGCTGCTCCTACATCTATTTCGGGCCAATTATTCCTGAGGCATTAGCGCGCGGACCCTTGGCGCCTGACACGATATCGAGTCGAACAAACAAGGCGGTCGCGCGCCTCTATCACAGGCTTTACTGGCCGGAAACAGATGTCAGGGGCAATCCCTGCCTTCAGGAGCGATCGGCCTCCCCGGAAGTGCTTCTTGAACCTGACGAGAATAACCTCTCTCGCCAGGCCAGGCACAACATACAAGGAGCAGCCTTGTGCTGCGAAGCGCCGCGCGGGCGGCGCTCGATCTCATAGGCGCCACAACCCTTAAGGCATGCGCCCAGCAGCCCCCAAAACTGGCCACCCCTAAATCAGCCCCCCATGCCTTCGTCTGACAGTTACCGCTCGACTGCCAGGACACCGCTCGACATGAATGCTGAACAGACGCTCAAACTCGCCCGCCGCTTCATCGAACTCAGCCCCGACAAGCGCCGCCTGTTCCTCAAGGCGCTGCAGGGCGAGGGCATGGACTTCTCGGTGCTGCCGATTGCGCCGAGTGTCGAGGTCGACGAGCGTGACCGGTTGTCCTACGCCCAGCGGCGCATGTGGTTCCTCTGGCAGCTCGACCCCCAAGGCGCAGCCTATAACCTGCCAATGGCCGTGCGCCTGAATGGCCTATTGGACCTGAGCGCCCTGCAACACGCATTCGACGCCCTGGTCGCCCGCCACGAAACCCTGCGCACCCGCTTTGTCGCCGACGGCGATGACGTGCGTCAGCACGTGGATGCCGTCGCGGCCCCGCTGCAATTGCGCCAGGACTGCCTGAGCGAGCTGGCCGAAGCGGCCCGCCAACACGCCCTCGAATCGATTGCCGAAGCAGAGGCCCTGGCGCCTTTCGACTTGGCCACCGGCCCGCTGCTGCGCGTGCGCCTGCTGCAACTGGCAGCGCAGGAACATGTCCTGCTGCTGACCCTGCACCATATCGTCGCCGACGGCTGGTCGATGAACGTGCTGATCGACGAATTCCTGCACCTTTACGACGCCGCCGTGGCCGGCACCCAGGCCACACTCGAGCCCCTACCGATCCAGTACCGTGACTACGCCCTGTGGCAGCGCAGTTGGCTCGAGGCCGGTGAGCAGGACCGCCAGCTGGCGTACTGGCAGGCGCGCCTGGGCGATGATCACGCCCCACTGGAGCTGCCGCTGGACCGCACCCGTAGCGGCCGGCCGAGCTACCGCGGCGCTCGCCACGCATTCCCGATTGCTGCCGATGTCGCCGAGCGCCTGCGCGGCCTGGCGCGTCGGCACAACGTTACCTTGTTCATGGTTTTGCTGGCGGCCTTCAAGCTGCTGCTGCAGCGCTACAGCGGGCAGGGCGCGATTCGCGTCGGCGTGCCCATCGCCAACCGCAACCGCGCCGAAAGCCAGGGTTTGATCGGCTGCTTCATCAATACCCAAGTGCTGCACACCGAGCTTGACCCGCTGCTGGATATCACCGGCCTGTTGCAGCGCGTACGCGAAACCGCCGTGGGCGCGCAGAGCCACCAGGACCTGCCGTTTGAGCAACTGGTCGAAGCCTTGGACCTGCCCCGTAGCACCGACAGCCCGCTTTTCCGCGTGCTGTTCAACCATCAGGCCCAGGTGGCGGATGTCGAAGCCATCAAGACCCGCTCCGGGCTGAGCCTGGCGCCGATCACCCTGGAAAAGCACAGCGCCCGTTTCGACCTGGCGCTGGATACCCACGAGCGTGCCGGGCAGCTGCATGCGGCCTTCACCTATGCCCTGGACGTGTTCGATGCGGCCACGATCGAGGCCCTGGGCGAGCAATGGCTGGCCTTGGTGCAGGCGCTGGCCGATGACACCGCTGGCGCGGTGGGCGAGTTGCCGTTGCCTGGCCTGGCAGCCACTCGGGGTGTGCCAGGTCATTTGGTCGAGCCGCTGCTGGTTCACCAGCGCTTTGCCGCCGCCGCCCGCTGCCACCCCGCGCGCACCGCAGTGATTGCCGCTGGCGAGGCAGCCAGCTACGCCGAACTCGACGCCCGCGCCGAGGCCATCGCCGACAGGCTGGTCGAAGCCGGCGTGCAGCCAGACACCCTGGTCGGCGTGCTGGCTGACCGCAGTGTCGGCATGCTCGCCAGCATCCTCGGCGTGCTCAAGGCGGGCGGCGCGTACCTGCCCCTGGAACCTGAACAACCGGCCGAACGCCTGGCCTACTTGCTCACCGACAGCGGCACCCAGCGGGTGCTGGCGCCTGGCAACTGGCAGGCGGAACTGCCAGAAGGCGTTTCCCGCCTGGCGTGGGAACATACCCAAGCCCTAAGCCAAGACACGCCACGCCCTAGTGCTGCCGCAGCCAACCTCGCCTACGTGATCTACACCTCCGGCACCACCGGCCAGCCCAAGGGCGTCGCGATCAGCCATGGCGCCTTGGGCAACTACGTTGAGGGCATCGCCGCACGCCTGCCGGTGGGGCAGATCCACAGCATGGCGCAAGTCTCGACCCCGGCAGCGGACCTTGGCCATACCATGCTGTTCGGCGCCCTGTGTGGCGGCCAGACCTTGCACCTGATGCTGCGCGAGCAAGTGTTGGATGCCGAGGGCTTTGCGGCCTACCTGGCACAGCACCAGGTGGACGCCGTTAAGATCGTGCCCTCGCACCTGGAGGCCATGTTGGTCGCCGGTCGCGCGGCACTGCCTGGCCAGTGCCTGGTGCTGGGCGGCGAAGCCATCAGCCCGGGCCTGCTCGGCAAAATCCGCGCCCTGGCGCCGGCACTCAAGGTGTTCAACCACTACGGCCCGACCGAGACCACGGTCGGCGTGCTGGTGGCTGAATTGGACGATCAGGCGTCGCTCGGCCAACCGCTGGCCAACGCAACCGTCAGCGTGCTCGACAGCTGCCTGCAGCCACTGCCGGCCAAGGCCAAGGGCGAGCTGTACATCGGCGGCGCCGGCCTTGCCCGTGGCTACCTCGGCCGCCCGGCGCTCACCGCCGAGCGCTTCGTGCCCGACCCAAGTGGTGCACAGGGCGAACGCCTGTACCGCAGTGGCGACTGGGTACGGCACAACGCCGCTGGCGAGCTGCAGTTTGCCGGGCGCATGGACGGCCAGGTGAAAATCCGCGGTTACCGCGTGGAACTGGCCGAGATCGAGCAGCAGTTGCTTAGCCTGGAAGGCGTCGCCAACGCCGTGGTCCGGGTCAAGGGCCAGGCACCGGAAGCGGTGCTGGCGGCCTGGCTGGTGCCCAGCCAAATGCCGACAGACAGCCAAGCTTGGCAGGACACGATTCGCGCCACGCTCAAAGGCCTGCTGCCCGAGCACATGGTGCCGACCCACCTGATGGTGCTGGCGCAACTGCCGGTCACGGTCAACGGTAAGGTCGACGTCAAGGCGCTGCCCGAGCCGGTGGCCACCCAGGCGGCTTACCTGGCACCGGTGACCCCGCTGCAGGTGCAACTGGCGCAGATCTGGGCTGAAGTGCTGCAGGTGCCGCAGGTGGGCCTGAGCGACAACTTCTTTGCCTTGGGCGGGCACTCGCTGCTGGCCACCCAGGCCGTATCGCGGGTGCGCAAGCACCTGGGCCTGGACATCCCGCTGCGTACCCTGTTCGACACGGTCGACCTGCAGGCCTTCGCCCAGGCAGTGGCTGAGGGCGAGCAGGGCGCTGGGCTTGAGATCGATATCCTCGACCGCGAGCAGCCACTGCCGGTGTCCCGCTCGCAAAACCGCCAGTGGCTGTTCTGGAAGCTCAACCCCGAAAGCCTGGCCTACAACACGCCAATGGCCGTGCGCATGCAAGGCACCCTCGACCGTGCTGCGGTGCAGGCCGCGCTGGATGCGCTGGTGGCGCGCCACGAGTCACTGCGCACGGTGTTCGTCGAAGCCAACGGTTTGCCGTGGCAACGCATCCTGCCCGCCGCCGCGGTGCCGATCGGTTTCGAAGACCTCAGTGGCCAGGACGAAGCCGCGCAGATGCGCAAGCTGGAGGCCGAAGCCTTCGCCCCGTTCGACCTGGAGCACGGCCCACTGCTGCGTGCCCGCCTGTTCAAGGTGCATGCGCAAGAGCACCTGCTGTCGCTGACCCTGCACCACATCGTCTCCGACGGTTGGTCGATGAGCCTGCTGGTACGCGAGTTCGCAGCGGCCTACAACGCGGCCGCCAGCGGCCAGGTGCGGGCCATTGAACCGCTGCCGGTGCAGTACGCCGACTTCGCCGCCTGGCAACGCAAATGGCTGGACGAGGGGCAGATGCAGGCACAGATCGACTATTGGAAAGCGCGCCTTGAAGACGACTTCGAAGTCCTCGAACTGCCCGCCGACCGTATTCGCCCGCAGGTCAAAAGCTACCAGGGCAGCCGCTTCGATGTGCGCCTGCCGCTGGCCCTGACCGAGCGCCTGCGGGCATTGGCGGTGTCGTCCAATGCCACGCTGTTCCATGTCTTTTTGGCGGCCTATGCCATCGTGCTGTCGCGCTACAGCCGCAAGGACACGATCAACATCGGCGTGCCGGTCACCAACCGCAACCGCCTGGAGCTCGAAGGGCTGATCGGCTTCTTCATCAACGTGGTAGTGGCGCGGGTGGGCGTCGATGGCAGCCTGCCGTTCCCGCAACTGCTGGCCGCGATCAAGGAGACCACGTTGCAGGCCCAGGCCAACAAGGACGTGCCGTTCCTTGAGGTGGCCGAAGCCCTGTACCCCGAGCGCGACCAGGGCGTGAACCCGTTCTTCCAGGTGCTGTACAACCATTTGCGCGACTTGGGCGAGCAGGTGTCCAGCGATGCCCTGCACGGCCTCAAGGTCCGGGAAGTGGACCTGCTGGAGCCGGGCGCGCAGTACGACATCTCGCTCAACACCCTGGAACGTTCCGACGGTGTAACGGCCTCGTTCAACTACTCCACCGACTTGTTCGATGCAGCGCGTATCGAGCGCATGGCCGGGCACTGGCAAGCGCTGCTCGAAGCCATCTGTGCCGAGCCGCAGCGCTGCATCGCCGAGCTGGACTTCTTGGCCGACGCTGAGCGCCGTCAACTGACTCAAGGCTGGAACCCGGCACCGCAGGCCAGCAGCGGCCTGTGTGCGCACCAGTTGCTGGAACGCCAGGCAAGTGCGCGGCCCGACGCCGTGGCGCTTATTTTCGACGACCAGCAACTGAGCTACGCCGAGCTGGACCGCTGCAGTAACCAGTTGGCCCACCGCCTGCGTGCCCTGGGCGTAGGCCCAGACCGCCTGGTAGGTGTAGCCGTCGAGCGCGGCCTGGGCATGGCGCTGTCGCTGATCGCCATTCACAAGGCTGGCGGTGCCTATGTGCCGCTGGACCCGGACTACCCGCAAGAGCGCCTGGCGTACATGGTCGAGGACAGCGGCATCGGCCTGCTGCTGGCCGATGCGCCGTCGCTGGCGCGCTTGCAGTTGGATAAGCAGCTGCCTTGCGTGGTGCTCGAACCCGGCACCCAGTGGCTGCACGCCTGGCCAGCCGAGCCGCTGCCGAACTTGGCCGCGCCGCACAACCTCGCCTATGTCATCTACACCTCCGGTTCCACCGGCATGCCCAAGGGTGTGGCCATCGATCACCATGCCTTATCGGTGTTCTGCCAGGTGGCTGGCGACTACTCGCGCCTGAGCCCGGAAGACCGTGTGCTGCAGTTCGCTACCTTCAGCTTCGACGGCTTCATCGAGCAGTTTTTCCCGCCGCTGGCGCAAGGCGCTTGCGTGGTGCTGCGCGACCTGCGGCTGTGGGACACCAACACCCTGGTGGACGAGATCAACCGCCACGGGGTTACCGTGGCCGACCTGCCGGCGGCCTACTGGCGCCTCCTGGCCCTGGAGCGTCGCGCACCCGAGGCCTATGGCCGGCTCAAGCAGATCCACGTGGGCGGAGAAGCGGTGCCGGAAGATGCCCTGCGCGCCTGGCTGGCCGACGGGCCGCCGGCGGTGCGCCTGCTCAACACCTACGGCCCGACCGAGGCGACCGTGGTCGCCACCACGTTCGATTGCTCGCCAATGACGCCCGAGCAGATCAGCGCAGGCGGCGTGCCGATTGGCCGAGCGTTGCCAGGCCGGACCTTGCACGCCCTGGACGACGGCCTGGCGCCGACCCCGGTCGGCGTGTCGGGCGAACTGTTCATCGGCGGGGCAGGGTGCCTGGCGCGGGGTTACCACCAACGCCCATCGCTGACAGCCGAACGCTTCATTCCCGACCCGTTCGACCCCGTGGGTGGAGGCCGGTTGTACCGCACCGGCGACCTCGGTTACTACGACGAGCAGGGGCAACTGGCCTATCGCGGGCGAGCTGACCACCAGGTGAAAGTGCGCGGCTTCCGCATTGAACTGGGCGAGATCGAGCAGTACCTGCGCGCGCACCCGGATGTGCGCGAGGCAACGGTACTGGCCATCGACCTGCCCAGCGGCAAGCAGCTGTGCGCCTATGCCGTGCCTGTCGAAGGCAGCACTGGCGACCTGCGCCAGGCGCTCAAGCAGTACCTCAAGGCCAGCCTGCCGGACTACATGATCCCGTCCTACCTGGTGACCCTGCCGAACATGCCGCTGACCCCCAGCGGCAAGCTCGACCGCAAGGCGCTGCCGCTGCCCGACCCCAGCCAGCCGCAGCACGACTACGAAGCGCCGCAGACCGAACTGCAACAGCAACTGGCGCAGATCTGGGCGCAATTGCTGAACCTCGGCCAGGTTGGCCTGAACGACAACTTCTTCGAGCTCGGCGGCCACTCCCTGCTGGCCGCACAGGCGGTTTCGCGCATCAACGTGGAGCTGGGCCTGGACCTGCCCCTGCGGCTGATCTTCGCCCACCCCGAGCTGCGTGCGTTCGCCCAGGCACTGGACGAGCAGGGCCTGTCGCTGAGCGACGACGGCCTGAGCGATATCGAAAAAATGATGAATGAATTCACAGAGGCCTGACATGGAACTCACTGCAGCACAACGCATTGCCCAACGCTTCGTCGGCCTCCCTGTGGAGCAGCGTCAGCAGATCCTGGAGAAAATGCAGGCCACTGGGCAAAGCTTCCGCCTGTTGCCCATCGTGCCCGCACGCCAGGGCCTGGCGCGCATTCCGTTGTCGTTTGCCCAGCAGCGCTTGCTGTTCCTGTGGCAGTTGGAGCCCGATAGCCCGGCCTATAACGTGCCGATGGCCGTGCGCCTCAAGGGCGTACTCGACCTGGCGGTATTGCAGCAGGCGCTGGATGCGCTGGTCAGCCGTCACGAGTCGCTGCGTACCCGCTTCGTCTCGGACGAGGGCGAGCTCCATCAGGACATTCTCGACGCCTGCCCGCTGCTGCTGGACGTGGTCGAGTGCCAGGACGATGAAGCCGCCTTGAGCCTGGCTGTCGATGCCGCGCTGAAGCAGCCGTTCGACCTGCTGGCCGGGCCGTTGATGCGGGTTACGCTGCTGCGCGTGGACGCCGAGCACCATGTGCTGGCCCTGAGCATGCACCACATCATCTCCGACGGTTGGTCGAGCGACCTGCTGGTGCAGGAGTTCATCCAGTTGTACACCGCGTTGGCTGAAGGCCGCCAGGCCGAATTGCCGGCCCTGCCGATCCAGTACGCCGATTATGCGATCTGGCAGCGTGCCTGGCTGGAGGCCGGTGAGGCCCAGCGCCAGCTGGCGTACTGGCAGGCGCAACTGGGTGACGAGCAGCCGTTGCTGAGCCTGCCGCTGGACTTCGAGCGGCCGGCCACGCCGAGCTATCGCGGCGCGGTGCTCAAGCTGAACATCGGCGCCGAGCAGGCCGAGGCTTTGCGCGCCCAGGCACGCAAGGGCGGCCACACCGTATTCGTGCTGATGCTGGCGGCCATGGCGGTGGTGCTGTCGCGCTACAGCGGGCAGTCGGACATCCGCATCGGCGCACCGAATGCCGGGCGTAACCGCAAAGAGCTGGAAGGCCTGATCGGCTTCTTCATCAATACCCAAGTGCTGCGCGTGCAAGTGGACGAGCGCGCGACCTTCGCTGCGCTGCTGGAGCAGGTCAAGGACGTGATCGGCGGCGCCCAGTCGCATCAGGAGCTGCCGTTCGAGCACTTGGTGGATGCCTTGCTGCCAGAGCGCAACCTGGCCCACAACCCGCTGTTCCAGTTCAAGATCAACCAGCACGTGGCGGCCGGCGACCCCTCGCGCAAGCGCCTGGGCGAGCTGGAGGTAGAAGGCTTTGCCCGCGAAGGAGGCGATGCGCGCTTTGACCTGGCCTTCGACTTCTCGGACAAACCCGAAGGCATCGAGGGGTACTTCACCTACGCCACCGACCTGTTCGAGCAGGCCACCATTCAGCGCCTGGCGGATTCGCTGCGGCGCGTGCTGGACGTGCTCAGCCACGCCCCGCACACGCCGATCGTCGAACACCTTGAAGTGGCGGCGCAGCAGCAGGCCGCGCCAGCAGCTTACCCGCACCGCGACTTCCTTGCCCTGTGGCACCAGGCGATGGCCCAAGGGCAGGCCCAGGGTGGCGTGCGTGCAGGTGACCGCTTCATGACCCAGGCCGGGCTGGACGCTGCGTCCAACCGCGTGGCCGACTACCTGCGCCAGCGCGGCGTCGGTGCCGGCAGCATCGTTGCCCTGTGCCTGCCGCGCTCCATCGAGTGGGTTACGGCCTTGCTGGCAGTCCTCAAGACCGGGGCCGCTTACCTGCCGCTGGACACCCAGCAGCCGCAAGAGCGCTTGCAGCAGTTGATCGTCGACAGTGGCGCTGCCGTGCTGCTGCATGAGCCGAGCGATACACGCTTCGCGGGCCTCGACGGGGTACAGGCGGTTGCCTGTGAACCCGCCACCTGGGCAGGCTGCAGCGACAGCCGAGTAGCGGTTGCAGTCAGCCCTGAACAGCCGGCCTACCTCATCTACACCTCGGGCTCGACCGGCCAGCCGAAAGGCGTGGTGGTCAGCCACGGGTCGCTGGCCAGCTACATCCAAGCCGTGCTGGAGCGCCTGCAACTGCCCGCCGGCGCGAGCATGGCCATGGTGTCCACCACCGCCGCCGACCTGGGCCACACCGTGCTGTTCGGTGCCCTGGCCTCGGGCCGCCTGCTGCATTTGTTGCCGCAGGAACTGGCCTTCGACCCCGACGGGTTTGCCAGCTACATGGCGCAGCACCAGGTGGGCGTGGTGAAGCTGGTGCCAAGCCACCTGCAAGGCCTGCTGCAAGCGTCCCGCGCCGCCGAGGTGCTGCCTGCTGAAGCGTTGATTCTGGGCGGCGAAGCGTGCCCCTGGAGCCTGTTGGAAAAAGTCCGTGAGTTGCGCCCGGGGTGCCGGGTCATCAACCACTACGGCCCGACCGAGACCACGGTCGGCGTGCTGACCTTCGAGCCAGGCCAGCGTCTGCAAGGCTGCCGCACGGTGCCGGTCGGTCGCCCGCTGGGCAATGCCTGCGCCCAGGTGCTCGATGGTTACCTCAACCCGCTGGCGCCGCACGTGGTCGGCGAGCTGTACCTGGGTGGGCAGGGTGTTGCTCAGGGCTACCTGAGCCAGCCGGGGCTGACGGCCGAGCGCTTTGTACCGGCTGCGGGTGGCGCCCGCCTGTACCGCACGGGCGACCGAGCGCGAATGAGTGCTGAAGGCCTGATCGAATTCATCGGGCGTGCCGATGACCAGGTGAAAATCCGTGGCTATCGCGTCGAGCCGGGTGAAATCGGCCGAGTCATCGCCGGGCTGCCCGGTGTCAGCGACGCCGTGGTCCTGGCCGTGCCGCTGGAAGGCGATGCCGAGCGCCTGCAGTTGGTGGCCTACGTGGTGGCTGAAGGGGGCATGAGCACGCAGCAGTTGCAGGCGCACCTGCAAACGCGCCTGCCTGACTACATGGTGCCCGCACACATCCTGTTGCTCGAGCGCCTGCCACTGACCGCCAACGGCAAGCTCGACAAGCGTGCCTTGCCCACACCGGGCGCGGTAAGCCGCGGCTATGTGGCCCCAGAAGGCGAGGTCGAAGAGAAGCTCGCCGCCGTGTGGGCCGATGTGCTCAAGCTGGAACGCGTGGGCAGCAGCGACAACTTCTTCGAGTTGGGTGGCGACTCCATCCTCAGCCTGCAGATCATTGCCCGGGCCAAGCGCCAAGGCATCAAGATCACCCCCAAGCAGCTGTTCGAACAGCAGACCGTTGGCCAACTGGCCCAGGTCGCCAAGCGCATCGAAGCCAAGCAACCGCTTGCAGCCCCCGTGGATACCGCGACCCGCGGTGAGGTGGCGCTGCTGCCGGCCCAGGTGCGTTTCTTCGAGATGGACATCGCCCAGCCTGCGCACTGGAACCAGTCGGTGCTGCTGAAACCGGCCCAGCGTGTGCAAGTGGAGCACCTGGAGTCGGCCCTGCGTGCGGTGCTGGAACAGCACGATGCCTTGCGCCTGCGCTTCAGCCGCCAGAACGGCCCGTGGCAGGCCCGCTTCCAGGCCCTGGACGCTTCGCCGGTGCTGCGCCAGCGCAGCCTCTTGGCGTTGAGCGAACTGGACGCTGCGGGCACTCAGGCGCAAGCCAGCCTCGACCTGGAGCACGGGCCGCTGCTGCGTGCCGAACTGTTCGACGTCGCCGATGGCCAGCAGCGTTTGCTGTTGGTCATTCACCACCTGGTGGTAGACGGCGTGTCATGGCGGGTACTGCTGGAGGATCTGCAAGAGGCTTACCAGCAACGCCTGAACGGGCAAGTCGTTAGCCTGCCGGCCAAAACCTGCGGTGTGAAAACCTGGGCCGAGCGCCTGGTCACTCACGCCAGCAGCCCAGCGCTGCACGCCCAGGCCGACTACTGGCAGCAGGTGCTGCAAGGCAGCCCGGCAGAACTGCCGCGTGACAACCCGCAGGGCAGCCTGGGCAACCAGCATGCCCGTACCGCTGCATCGCGCCTGGATGCCGCGCGTACCGCCCAGTTGCTGAAGCAGGCACCCGCCGCCTACCGCACCCAGGTCAACGACCTGCTGCTGACCGCGCTGGCGCGTACCCTGTGCCAGTGGAGCGCGCAGGACGAGGTGCTGGTGCAACTGGAAGGCCATGGCCGCGAAGACCTGTTCGACGACCTTGACCTCAGCCGCACGGTGGGTTGGTTCACCAGCGTGTTCCCGGTACGCCTTGCCCCTGGCCAGGCGCTGGGCCCGTCGATCAAGGCAATCAAAGAGCAATTGCGCGCGGTGCCGGACAAGGGCATCGGTTACGGCTTGCTGCGTTACCTGGGCGACACCCCGGTACGTGAGCGGCTCAGCGGCACTGCGCAGCCACGCGTCACCTTCAACTACCTGGGCCAGTTCGACAGCAGTTTCACGACCGACGATGCTGCCGTGTTCAGCCCGAGCGGCGAAAGCGCCGGGCGTACCCAATGCGCCGGTGCGCAACTGGGCAACTGGCTGAGCATCACCGGCCAGGTGTATGGCGGCGAGCTGTTCATGGAGTGGACCTACAGCGACGACGTCTACCGCGCGGAAACCATCCAGCAGCTGGCCCAGGCCTACGAGCAGGCACTGGCCGAGTTGGTCGAGCATTGCTGCCAGGCGCAGCACCACGGCGTGACGCCTTCAGACTTCCCATTGGCCGCGCTCACCCAGGGCCAGTTGGACAGCTTGCCTGTACCTGCAGCGCAGATCGCCGATGTGTATCCGCTGTCGCCGATGCAGCAGGGCATGCTGTTCCACACGCTCTACGACCAACAGGCCGGCAACTACATCAACCAGTTGCGGGTCGATGTCGAGGGGCTGGATGTGCAGCGCTTCAAGCAGGCCTGGCAGGCCGCGCTCGATGCCCATGACATCCTGCGCAGCGGTTTCGTCCTGCAGGGCGAGCTGGAGCAGGCCGTGCAGGTGGTGCGCAAATCGGTGGCGTTGCCGTGCAGCGAGCATGACTGGCGTGGCCAGCCGGCGCTTGAGCAGGCCCTGCAGGCGCTGGCCGAAGGCGAGCGCCAACAAGCGTTCGACCTGACCGAAGCGCCGCTGCTGCGCCTGGTGCTGGTGCAAACGGGCGAAGCCCGCCACCACCTGATCTACACCAACCACCACATCTTGATGGATGGCTGGAGCACCTCACGCCTCCTGGGCGAAGTGCTGCAACGTTACACAGGCATGGCGCCAAAGGCCCAGACCACGCACTACTGCGACTATATCGCCTGGCTGCAAGGCCAGGACGCGGCGGTCGCCGAAGCCTTCTGGCAGGCCCAGCTGGCCGCGCTCGACGAGCCGACGCGCCTGGCCCAGGCCATTGCCGGTAGCGCAGGCGATGCGGGCAGCGGCTACGGTGATCATCGCCTGGCCCTCGATGCCGACCAGACCGCACGCATCGAAGCCTTCGCCCGGGCAAACCGCGTTACCGTCAACACCCTGGTGCAATCGGCCTGGTTGCTGCTGTTGCAGCGCTGCACCGGTCAGGCCAGCGTGTGCTTCGGCGCCACGGTGGCCGGCCGCCCCGCGGACCTCGCCGGGGTGGAAGAGCAGATCGGCCTGTTCATCAACACCCTGCCGGTGATTGGCGCGCCCCGTGCTGAGCAGACTGTAGCCGAGTGGATCAGCCAGGTGCAGGCTTGCAACCTGGCCGTGCGCGAGTTCGAGCACACCCCGCTGTACGACGTGCAGCGCTGGGCCGGGCAGGGCGGTGACGCGCTGTTCGACAGCATTCTGGTGTTCGAGAACTACCCGGTGTCCGAGGCGCTGCAACAAGGCGCGCCGGGCGGGTTGCGCTTTGGCGACGTGGCTGTGCAAGAGCAGACCAACTACCCGCTGACGCTGGTAGTAGAACTGGGCGCGACCCTGTCGATGCAATACAGCCACGACCGTGCCCTGTGGAGCGACGAGAGCATTGGCCGGTTGGCGGGTTATTTCACCCGCCTGCTGCAGGCATTGGTCGCCGATGCGGATGCAGTAGTCGGCGAGCTGCCGATGCTGAGCCTGCAAGAGCAGCAGATGATGGTCGAGGGTTGGAACGACACCCTCGCGGCGTACCCGAATGAGCGCAGTATCCACTCACTGATCGAAGCCCAGGTGTTCGCCACCCCGGACGCCCCGGCGTTGGTGTTCGGCGAGCAGACCCTGAGCTACGCCGAACTCAATGGCAAAGCCAACCAGCTGGCGCACAAGCTGCGTGAACTCGGCGTGGGCCCGGACGTGCTGGTGGGCATCGCCATGGAGCGCAGCCTGGAGATGGTCATCGGCTTGCTGGGTATCGTCAAAGCCGGTGGCGCCTATGTGCCGCTGGACCCGGAATACCCGCTGGACCGCTTGAGCTACATGTTCGAGGACAGCGGCATTGCCTTGCTGCTGACCCAGTCGCACCTGCGCGATGCCCTGCCGATCCCCGTCGGCCTGCACAGCCTGGACCTGGACAGCGAAAACCTCGATGGCTACAGCGATGCCAATCCTGGCATCGACGTAGCCCCGCTGAACCTCGCCTATGTGATCTACACCTCCGGCTCCACCGGCCGCCCGAAAGGCGCCGGCAACAGCCACCAGGCACTGGTTAACCGCCTGTGGTGGATGCAGAAAGCCTATGGCCTGGACGCCAGCGACAGTGTGCTGCAGAAAACCCCGTTCAGCTTCGACGTGTCGGTGTGGGAGTTCTTCTGGCCGCTGATGACCGGCGCGCGCCTGGTCATGGCTCAGCCGGGTGCCCACCGCGACCCGCAGTTGCTGGTCGACACCATCAACCAGTACGCCATCAGCACCTTGCACTTCGTGCCGTCGATGCTGCAGGCGTTCATGACCCACGAAGCGGTGGAAAGCTGCCGCAGCCTCAAGCGCGTGGTGTGCAGTGGCGAGGCACTGCCGGCCGAGCTCGCGCGCCAGACCCTGCAACGCCTGCCAGCCGCCGGCCTGTACAACCTGTACGGCCCGACCGAAGCGGCCATCGACGTCACCCACTGGACCTGCCGCCCAGACGAGAGCATCAGCGTGCCGATCGGCCAGCCGATCGACAACCTCAAGACCCACATCCTCGAAGGCAGCCTGCAACCGGCGGTACGCGGCAGTGCCGGCGAGCTGTACCTGGGCGGCGTAGGTTTGGCACGTGGTTATCACCAGCGCCCGGCGCTGACGGCCGAGCGCTTCGTGCCGGACCCGTTCAGCGATAACGGCGGGCGCCTGTACCGCACCGGTGACCTGGCGCGTTACAACGCCGACGGCGTGATCGACTACGCCGGGCGTCTCGACCACCAGGTGAAGATCCGCGGGTTGCGTATGGAGCTGGGTGAAATCGAAGCGCGCCTGCTGGAATTGCCAGCGGTGCAGGAAGCGGTGGTGCTGGCCCAGGACGGGCCGAGCGGCAAACAGTTGGTGGGCTATGTGGTACCCGCCGACAGCACGCAAAACGAGGGCGCGTTGCGCGACAGCCTGCGTGAAGCCCTCAAGGCCGGCCTGCCGGATTACATGGTGCCCGCGCACCTGCTGTTGCTGAGCACGCTGCCGGTAACACCGAACGGCAAGCTGGACCGCAAGGCCCTGCCGCAACCGGATGCCAGTTTGCTGCAAGGCGAATACATCGAACCCCAGACCGAAATGGAGCAACAGATCGCAGCGATCTGGGCCGATGTACTGAAGCTGGAGAAGGTCGGCCTCACTGACAACTTCTTCGCGCTAGGTGGCCATTCCCTGTTGGCGACTTCGGTGATCGTGCGCATCCAGGAGCAAGCCGGTGTTTCGGCCGAGCTGAAAGAGCTCTTCGAGTTCCCTGTCCTGGCTGACTTCAGCCGCCAGCTTGAAGCCAAGGCGCCCGTCATCGACGCTACCCAGGACCAGTTGGCCAAGTCCCTGGCGTTGCTCGACAGCTTGAGCACGGAAGAGCTCGATGAGCTGGTTTCCTAGCTTTTTGACTTAGCAGGGACCGTGTGGGAGCCGGCCAACCGGCGCCCACACGGTAAGCGGCGCGAATTTCCATCTAAATCCTTGCCAGTGCTCAATCGTCTACCTACGGAGGAAATTGAAGAGCTGATTTCTTAGGAGACTCCCTGTGCAAGAGCTGCTCGATACGGTCGTATCGTTGTCCACCCAAAAACGTAAGGCGTTGGCAGCCTTGCTCAAGAAACAAGGCGTCAACCTGTATGGGGTCACGCCGATCTTCCCGAGGGATCCAGAAGAGCCGGTACTGCTGTCCTATGCCCAGCAGCGGCTGTGGATACTGTCGCAACTGGGGGAGGTGAGTACCGCGTACAACCTCTCGTCCGTCTTGCGCTTCAAAGGGCAGTTGGACACTGCTGCCCTGCAGCGCAGCTTCGAGGCGTTGATCGCCCGTCACGAGACATTGCGCACCACCTTCCGCCTGGAAGGCGAGCAGGCCGTACAAGTGGTCCATGCGCACACCCCCTTCGAATTGATGTTCGAACAGCTGGAGCAGGCCGATGACGCCAACGTGCGTCGTCACGTCGAGCGCGAAGCCCATCTGCCCTTCGACCTGCAAACGGGCCCGCTGTTGCGGGTGAAGTTGCTGGGGCTGATGCCGGGCGAACAGGTGCTGGTGCTGACCCTGCACCACATCGTGTCTGACGGCTGGTCGATGCCGCTGATGATCAATGAACTGGTGCAGCTCTACCAAGGCTACAGCCAAGGGCAGGCGGTGGAGCTGCCTGTGCTGCCGGTGCAGTACGCCGACTACGCCATCTGGCAGCGAAACTGGATGGAGGCCGGCGAGCAGGCGCGACAGCTCGCCTACTGGACCGAGCAACTGGGTGACGAACAGCCCGTGCTGGCGCTGCCCACCGACCGGCCGCGGCCCACGACCAGCAGCTACCACGGCGCCCGCGTTACTGTGGCAATCGACAGCACGCTGGCTGGCGCGCTGAAGCAGTTGGCCCAGCAACAGGGCGCGACGCCCTTCATGGTGTTGCTGGCCAGCTTCCAGGCATTGCTGCACCGCTACAGCGGGCAGTGCGATATCCGTGTCGGTGTGCCCGTCGCCAACCGTAATCGGGTCGAGACCGAGCGGCTGATCGGCTTCTTCGTCAACACTCAAGTGCTGCGCGCAGAATTCGACCTGCAGATGACCTTCACTGCGCTGCTGCAACAGGTCAAGCAACGTGTGCTGGGTGCTCAGGCGCACCAGGACCTGCCGTTCGAGCAACTGGTGGAGGCCCTGCAGACCGAGCGCAACCTCAGTCACAGCCCTTTGTTCCAGGTGATGTACAACCACCAGACCCAGGCCAAAGGCGAGCGCCGCCGTCTGCAGGGGCTGGAAATGGAAGAACTGGCCTGGGACAGCCACACGGCCAAGTTCGACCTGACCTTGGACACCTTCGAGCATGAGCAAGGCATCAGTGCTGCGCTGACCTATGCCACTGACCTGTTCGAGGCTAAGACTATCGAACACATGGCCCGGCACTGGCTGAACCTGCTGCAGGGGATTGTTCACGAACCACAGCAGCGCGTTGCCGATCTGCCTCTGCTGGCAGAACAGGAGCAGGCCCGAATCATTCAGGACTGGAACCGCAACCCGGCGAAATTCCCCAGCGAGCACACGCTTCATCAGTTGATCGAAGCCCAGGTCGCGTTGTCGCCGAATTCACCCGCCTTGAGTTTTGCCGGCCAGACACTGAGCTACGGCGAATTGAACCGCCGCGCCAACCGCTTGGCGCACAAACTGTGCGAACTGGGTGTCGGGCCCGACGTACTGGTGGGGCTTGCCGTGGAGCGCAGCCTGGACATGGTCGTCGGCCTGCTCGGCATCCTCAAGGCGGGCGGCGCTTATGTGCCGCTGGACCCGGAATACCCCCAGGATCGCCTTGCCTACCTGTTCGAGGACAGTGCCATCGGCTTGTTGGTGACCCAAAGCCACGTGCGCGATGCCTTGCCGATTACGCCAGGCATGCAGACCGTGAACCTGGACGATAGGGCGCTGGCCGACTACAGCGAGGCGAACCTGGATCGCGTGGTATCACCGCAGAACCTGGCGTATGTGATCTACACCTCGGGTTCCACGGGCAAACCCAAGGGTGCGCTGCTGGCGCACCATAACGTGGTGCGCTTGTTCGCGGCGACCCAGGACTGGTTCCGGTTCGATGCCAGCGACGTATGGACGGTATTCCACTCCTACGCGTTCGACTTTTCAGTGTGGGAGCTGTACGGCGCGCTGCTGTATGGCGGCAAGGCGGTCATTGTGCCGAGGGATGTGGCGCGTTCACCGCAAGATTTCCATGCGTTGTTGGTCAGCGAGCAGGTCACAGTCCTGAACCAGACGCCCTCGGCGTTTCAGCAACTGATCCCGCTGGCCTGCAACGCAGCGCAGGCTGGCAACCAGCTGGCACTGCGGCATGTGGTGTTTGGCGGTGAGGCGTTGGATGTGAGCAGCCTCAAGCCCTGGTTCGACGTTTTCGGTGACCACCAGCCGCGCCTGATCAACATGTATGGCATCACCGAGACCACGGTGCATGTGACCTATCGGCCAATCCGTCGGGATGATCTCAAGCAGGTTGGCAGCAGCCCGATTGGCGAGGTGATTCCTGACCTGAGTTGGTACCTGCTGGACGGCGCGTTAAACACGATCGTGCCCGGTAGCCAGGGTGAGCTGATGATTGGCCAGGAGGGCCTGGCACGTGGCTATCACGGTCGCCCGGCGTTGACTGCAGAACGTTTCGTACCGAACCCATTCGATAGCCACGGTGGCCGCCTGTACCGCTCGGGAGACTTGGCCCGCTATGGCGGTGATGGCGTGATCGAGTACCTGGGGCGCATCGATCACCAGGTGAAGATTCGTGGTTTCCGTATCGAGTTGGGTGAGATCGAAGCACGCCTTCAGGAGCAGGGCGCAGTGCGCCAGGGGGTGGTGGTTGCCCAGGATGGCCCGCATGGCAAACAGTTGGTGGGGTATGTGGTACCCGTCGACAGCGCGGTCCTGGACAGCCTCGAAGGCCAGGTTGTGCTGCGGGCTTCCCTGCGCGAAGCGCTCAAGGCAAGCCTGCCGGAATACATGGTGCCGACTCAGGTGCTGTTCCTCGCCAGCTTGCCGCTGACCGGCAACGGCAAGCTGGACCGCAAGGCGCTGCCGCAACCGGATGCCAGCCTGCTGCAGGGCCAGTTCACGGCGCCACAAAGTGCATTGGAGCAACGGATCGCAGCGGTCTGGGCCGATGTGCTGAAGCTGGACAAGGTGGGCCTTTACGACAACTTCTTTGAACTGGGTGGCCACTCCTTGCTGGCGACCCAGGTGATGGCTCGCCTGCAGGTTGAGCTGGGCATCAACTTGCCGCTCGCCTTGCTGTTCCAGGCCCAAAACCTGCAGGCATACGCAGCCATGATCAGTGGCTTGAATACCAATACCGATGCAGACCTGGACGACCTCCAGGACTTCATGAGCGAGCTTGAGGCAGTTTGAGATGCAAACGGATAACAGAAACTTGGAACTGGTAAAACGCTTCATTGGCCTGCCCCTGCCCCAGCGCAAGCTCTTTCTTGAAAAGCTCGCATCGAAGGGCATGAGCCTTGCGCAGTTACCGATCCCGCAGAGCCGTGGCGATGTCGACCCGATACCGCTTTCCTTTGCTCAGCAAAGGCAATGGTTCCTTTGGCAGCTGGAGCCGCAAAGTTCTGCCTACAACATTCCTGCTGCCTTGAAATTCACCGGTGCACTGGACATCAGCGCTTTGCAGCGCAGTTTCGAGTCGTTGATCGACCGCCACGAAACGCTGCGTACCACCTTCCGGCTGGAGGGTGAACAGGCGGTACAGGTCCTTCATCCGCACATGCCGTTCGCGCTGGTCGTGGAGCCTGTGGAGGCCACTGCGCCTTCTGTTCGTGCCTGCCTTGAAGCTGAGGCCCAGCTGCCCTTCGACCTGGAACATGGGCCACTGATGCGGGCCAGGCTGTTGCAGTTGGGGGCGCAAGAGCACGTGCTCACACTGACGTTGCACCACATCGTGGCTGACGGGTGGTCCTTGCCGGTGATGGTGCAAGACCTGGTCAAGCTTTATGAAGGGTTCAGCCAAGGCCGCGACGTGCAGTTGCCGGCGTTGCCGATCCAGTACGCCGACTACGCCATTTGGCAGCGGGCCTGGATGCAGGCGGGTGAACAGGACCGGCAACTTACCTACTGGAAAGCACAGTTGGGTGATGAGCAACCGGTGCTGGAGTTGCCGACCGATCGTCCTCGCCCAGCGGTCCACAGCCAACAGGGCGCACGGTTGGAAATCCCTTTGGACGGGGAACTGGTCGGTTCGCTCAAGCAATTGGCGCAGCAGCAGGGCGTGACACTGTTCATGCTGTTGCTCGCCAGCTTTCAAACGCTGCTGCACCGCTACTCAGGGCAGGCGGATATCCGCGTGGGCGTTCCGATCGCCAACCGCAACCGTGCCGAGACGGAGCGCTTGGCGGGCTTCTTCGTCAATACCCAGGTGCTGCGTGCCGAGTTCGACCTGGGCATCACCTTTACCGAGCTGCTGGAGCAAGTCAGGCAACGTGCTTTGGGCGCGCAGGCGCATCAGGATTTGCCTTTCGAACAACTGGTCGAAGCTTTGCAGCCGGAGCGCAGCCTCAGCCACAGCCCGTTGTTCCAGGTGATGTACAACCACCAGACCGAGACCAAAAAAAGCGAAGGGCGCAACCTGCCAGGCCTGCTGATGGAGGAGTTGGCGGCTGAGAGCCATGTGGCCAAGTTCGACCTGGCACTGGACACGTTCGAGCACGAAGCGGGTATCAGCGCGGCGTTGACGTATGCGACCGATCTGTTCGATGCGGCCACCATCGAGCGCATGGCAGGGCATTGGCTGAACTTGCTCGTCAGCATCGCAGGGCAGCCGCACCAGCCTGTTGCAGGCTTGTCGATGCTGAGCCCGCAAGAGCAGCAACGCGTCATCAGCGACTGGAACAGCACGCAAGCGGATTACCCTGCCGATAAAGCCATGCACCAATTGTTCGAAACTCAGGTGCGTGTGTCACCCGACGCCCCGGCTTTGTTGTTTGGCGAACAGGTGTTGAGTTATGCAACGCTGAACGAACGGGCCAACCAGTTGGCGCACAGGCTTCGTGAGCAGGGGGTAGGCCCGGATGTGCTGGTGGGCATCGCTATGGAGCGCAGCCCTGAAATGGTGGTTGGCCTACTGGCAATCCTCAAGGCGGGTGGCGCCTATGTGCCGCTCGATCCTGAATACCCGCAGGACCGTATCGAGTACATGCTTGAGGACAGCCAGTCGGTCTTGCTGTTGTCCCAGTCGCACCTGCTTGCGCGCATGCCTGAGGAGTTCCATGCCAGGACTTTGTTGCTGGATCAGTTGTCGCTGCAGGCATACCCGGTAACCGATCCGGTCTGCCTGACCGAACCGGGCAATTTGGCCTACAGCATCTATACCTCTGGGTCTACAGGCAAACCCAAGGGTGTTCTGATCGAGCACCGCAACGTAACGGCGCTGATTGGTTGGGCACTGACGGTTTACAGCCAAGAGGACCTGTGCGGTGTGCTGGCCTCGACCTCAATCTGTTTCGACCTGTCGGTGTGGGAGCTGTTCGTCACGCTGTCGGCCGGAGGCTACGCGGTGCTTGCTGCCAACGCGCTGGAGCTGCCACACCTGGCGGCCAAAGACCGCGTACGCCTGGTCAACACCGTACCTTCGGCAATCAAGATGCTGCTTGAGACCGATGCCTTGCCGGCAACCGTTCGCACCATCAACCTTGCCGGGGAAGCGCTGAAGCAGTCGCTGGTCGACGACTTGTACGCGACCGGGCATGTGCAACAGGTGTATGACCTGTACGGCCCTTCCGAGGACACGACCTACTCCACCTTTGCCCTGCGTTGCGCCAATGGCAAAGCCAACATTGGCCGGCCGATCGCCAACAGTGCGGTTTATCTGCTGAGTGAAGCGGTAATGCCGGTACCGGTAGGTGTAAACGGCGAGCTGTACATGGCCGGTGCGGGGTTGGCACGGGGTTATCTCGGCCGCCCAGGCCTGACAGCCGAACGCTTCATTCCCGACCCGTTCGATGAGCAGGGCGGCGGCAGGATGTACCGTACCGGCGACCTCGCCCGCTACCAGGAAAACGGGCTGATCGAGTATGCCGGTCGCATCGATCACCAGGTGAAGGTCCGTGGCTTCCGTATCGAGCTGGGTGAGATCGAGGCGCGGCTGCAGGCCCAGGAGGCCGTCCGCGAAGCGGTCCTGTTGGCTCAGGATGGCCCAAGTGGCAAGCAATTGGTGGGCTATGTGGTACCGGCCGATGATGCCGTGATGCACACACTCGAGCAGCAGTCAGCGCTGCGTGATGCGTTGCGTGGCCAGCTCAAGCAAAGCCTGCCGGAGTACATGGTCCCGGCGCAGCTTGTGTTCCTCAACGCGTTGCCGCTGACGCCCAATGGCAAGCTGGATCGCAAGGCGCTTCCACAGCCCGATACCAGCGTGTTCCAAGCCCAGTACCTTGAGCCTCGTACCGAACTGGAACGCAGTATTGCTGCGGTCTGGGCGGGTGTGTTGAAACTGGAAAAGGTCGGGCTGACCGATAACTTCTTCGAGCTGGGTGGCGACTCGATCATTTCCTTGCAGGTGGTCAGCCGTGCGCGCCAAGCAGGCATCCAGTTCACGCCCAAGCAATTGTTCCAATTCCAGACCGTACAAGGCTTGGCATCGGTTGCGCGCTGTGCCGATAACGTTGTCATCGACCAAGGCGCAGTCACCGGTACCTCGCCGCTGACACCTGTTCAGCACTGGTTCTTCGATCAGGCGATGCCCCAGCCTGAGCATTGGAACCAGTCGGTACTGCTGGCACCCAGCGTAAGCATCGACCCGCAGCATCTGGGTGCCGCACTGCAACACGTGCTGCAGCACCACGACGCGCTGCGCCTGGGTTTTGATCAGGCAGGCGGAAGTTGGCAAGGCACGTTCAACGATGTCGATACCCAGGACGTGCTGTGGCATCGCTCGTTCAGTGACATGGACGCGCTTTTGCGCGCGGCCAGTGATGCGCAGCGCAGTTTCACGCTCGGTGGCCCCTTGATGCGGGTATTGCTGGGCACGTTGCCTGATGGTGACCAACGGCTGCTGTTGGTGGTCCATCACCTGGTCGTTGACGGTGTGTCATGGCGTGTACTGCTTGAGGATCTGCAGCAGGCCTATCTGTCAGTCTCGGCCGGCCAGCCTGTCGAATTGCCTGCCAAGACCAGCGCCTACAAGGCTTGGGCCGAACGACTGCAGGCGTACGGCAAAAGCGCCGATCTGGCTCAGGAGCTGAGCTACTGGCACGCACAGTTGCAGCATGCTGACGACGATTTGCCCCGTGATCATCTGCAAGGCGGTAACCAGGTCAGGCACGCCGCCTACGCAAGCACCCATCTGGATGCACAGTGGACGCGCAAGCTTTTGCATGAAGCGCCCATGGCCTACCGCACCCAGATCAATGACCTGCTGCTCGCAGCGCTGGCGCGTGTGGTGGCCCGTTGGACCGGGCGGACTAACGTACTGGTGCGCCTGGAAGGGCATGGCCGTGAGGACGTGTTCGACGACCTGGACCTGACACGTACCGTGGGTTGGTTCACCAGCATCTATCCGGTGACCTTGACCGCTCAGGCGCAACTCGACAGCTCGATCAAGGACATCAAGGAGCAACTGCGGGCAGTCCCCAACAAGGGTATTGGATACGGGCTGCTGCGCTATCTTGGCAGCGATGACAGCCGGCAGGTGCTGGAGAGCCTGCCGCAGGGTGAAATTGTCTTCAACTACCTGGGGCAATTCGACGGCAGTTTCCAGGAGCAAGACAGCGTCTTCACGCCAGCCAAGGAGGATGGCGGGGCCAATCAAAGCGAAGAGGCGCCCTTGGGCAGCCTGTTGGCACTGAACGGGCAGGTCTATGCGGGCGAGCTGAAAATGGGGTGGACCTTCAGCCGGGAACTGTTCGACGCGTCGACCATTCAGCGCTTGGCTGATGAGTATGCCCAGGAACTCAAGGCGCTGATCACCCACTGCTGCCAAGCGGCCAATCGCGGAGTCACGCCTTCGGATTTCCCGCTGGCCCGCTTGAGCCAGGCCGAACTGGACAGCCTGCCGGTACCCGCCGCCGAGATCGCCGATATCTACCCGCTGGCACCCATGCAGCAGGGCATGTTGTTCCATACGCTGTACGAGCAGTCGGCCGGCAACTACATCAACCAGCTCCGTGTAGACGTGGACGGGCTGGACGTGGAGCGCTTCAAGCATGCCTGGCAGGGCGCGCTGGGGGCGTACGATATTCTGCGAACCGGTTTCGTCTGGCAGGGAGACCTGGACCACGCGGTGCAGATCGTACGCAAGCACGTCGAGCTGCCGTTCACTGAACAGGATTGGCGCAATCAGCCAACGGCAGATCAAGCGCTGGACGCGTTGGCCGAGCGTGAGCGACAACGCGGCTTCGTGCTGGATGCAGCCCCCTTGTTGCGCCTGGTGTTGGTGCGTACCGGTGAGCAACGTCATCATCTGATATGCACGCATCATCACATCCTGATGGATGGCTGGAGTACGTCGCGTCTGTTGGGGGAAGTGCTGCAGCGCTATGCCGGTCAGGCACTGCCGACCCAGAGCGCGCATTACCGCGAATACATCGCGTGGTTGCAGCGCCAGGATGCGGTTGCCGCTGAAACCTTCTGGAAGGAGCAATTGACGGCGCTGGAACAACCGACGCGTCTGGTGCATGCGATACGCATGGCGCCGGGTGAGCAGGCATCTGGTCACGCAGCCTTCCACCAGGTTTTCGACCGCGAGCAGACCGCACGTGTCGAAGCGTTCGCCCGGGCTAACCGGGTCACGGTCAATACGCTGATGCAATCTGCGTGGATGCTGCTTCTGCACCGCTATACGGGGCAATCGACCGTGTGCTTCGGCGCTACGGTAGCAGGGCGACCGGCTGACCTGCCGGGTGTGGAGGAACAGATCGGCTTGTTCATCAACACCTTGCCTGTGATCGGTTCCCCTCGCGTGGAGCAGACGGTGGCTGAGTGGATCAGCCAAGTGCAAGCGAGCAACCTTGCCCTGCGTGAGTTCGAGCACACGCCGTTGTACGAGGTGCAGCGCTGGGCAGGCCTGGGCGGGGAGGCACTGTTCGATAACCTCCTGGTGTTCGAGAGCTATCCGGTGTCCGAAGCCCTCCAGCAAGGCGCGCCGGCCGGCTTGCAGTTTGGGGAAGTGGCTAACCGGGAGCAGACCAATTACCCCCTCAGCGTGGCAATCGGGCTCGGCAATGTGCTGTCCGTCCGCTACACCCATGATCGAACGCTGTGGAGTACGCAAGCGATCCAAGGGGTCGCCAGCCACTTCGCCAATCTGCTCGAGGCGCTCGTCGACAATGCCACCACGGCACTGGGCGACCTGCCTCTGCTGGATCCGCAAGCAGCACGCCTGATGGTCTCGGACTGGAACTACCAGGCCGCCGTCAGCATCGATGAGCTGAGTGTCAGCCAGTTGATCGAAGCGCAGGTAGCACGGACGCCTGACGCCGTGGCGGTGCTTTTCGAGGGGCAGTCGTTGAGCTATGCCGAGCTGAACCACAGGGCTAACCAACTGGCAGGCCGGTTGCGTGAGCTGGGTGTAGGCCCTGATGTGCTGGTCGGTATCGCCATGGCGCGCAGCCTGGAGATGGTGGTGGGGTTGCTGGCTGTGCTCAAGGCGGGCGGCGCCTATGTGCCGCTGGACCCGGACTACCCGCAGGACCGCTTGGCCTATATGCTCGAGGACAGTGATATTCAGCTGTTGCTGACGCAGGCATCATCGGTTGCGCACGTACCGGTGCCGGCTCGGATGCACTGCGTTGTCGTCGACCGACACGATGAATTTGCAGGTTACCCGGGCGAGAACCTGACGCAAACCAGCGTCGCGCAGAACCTGGCCTACGTCATTTACACCTCTGGCTCGACCGGCAAACCGAAAGGTGCAGGCGTTGATCAGCAAGCACTCTGTGGTCGCCTGCGCTGGATGCAGAACGCCTATGGCCTCAACGAGCACGATGTGGTCCTGCAAAAAACATCGTTCAGCTTTGACGTGTCCGTGTGGGAGCTGCTCTGGCCATTGACCTGTGGTGCCAAGGTGCTGCTGGCACGGCAGGGTGATCAGCGTGACCCGGCGCTTCTGATCGATCTGATTCGTGCCCATGGCGTCACGACCCTGCACTTCATTCCGTCCATGCTCAAGAGTTTCCTCGACGCGGAGCACGTTGCCCACTGCCATAGCCTGAAGCGTTTGTTCTCTGGTGGCGAGGCCATCACCCATGACCTGCTCAACAGGGCCCTGGAGTGCTTGCCGCACGTGGCAATCTTCAACCGTTACGGCCCGGTCGAGGCGACGATCAATGCGACTCACAGTGAGCGTTTGAGCGTTCGGCAGGGCGACGTCGAGATCGGCAAGGCGCTGCCTGATACGCGGATCCATATTCTCGACTCGGGCCTCAATCCGGTGCCGGTTGGCGTCTGTGGAGAGCTGTACATCGGTGGTAAAGCCCTGGCACGCGGTTATCACCGCAAGGCCCAGCTCTCGGCAGAACGGTTCATCCCCGATCCGTTTGGAGCCCCGGAGGGTGAGCGCCTGTACCGCACCGGTGACCTGGCGCGTTACAACGCCGACGGCGTGATCGACTACGCCGGGCGTCTCGACCACCAGGTGAAGATCCGCGGGTTGCGTATCGAGCTGGGTGAAATCGAAGCGCGCCTGCAGGCGTTACCAGGTGTGCGTCAAGCCGTGGTATTGGCTCAGCCAGGGCCGCAGGGACACCAGTTGGTGGGTTATGTGGTGCCGACCGAGTCATCGGTGATGCAAGGCGGCCCTGATACTCAGTCGACGCTGCGTGATGCCCTGCGGGTCGAACTCAAGGCCGCACTGCCTGAATACATGGTGCCTGCACACTTGCTGTTCCTGGATCAGCTGCCGCTGTCGCCGAATGGCAAGCTGGACCGCAAAGCCCTGCCACACGCGGATGCCAGCCTGTTACAGCAGGCCTACCTCGAACCGCAAACGGACCTGCAGCGTACGATTGCAGTGATCTGGGCGGACGTATTGAAACTGGACAAGGTGGGGCTGGCCGACAACTTCTTCGAGTTGGGCGGCGACTCGATCATTTCCTTGCAAGTGGTCAGCCGGGCACGTCAGGCCGGCATTCAATTCACGCCCAAGGAGTTGTTCGAGCACCAGACGGTACAGGGGCTGGCATCGGTTGCCCGGTTGTCGGCAGGCTTGAGCATCGACCAAGGCCTGGTCGTGGGCGACATGCAACTGACCCCGATCCAGCGTCGTTTCTTCGATGCGGATATCCCAGAGCGCCATCACTGGAACCAGTCGTTGCTGCTCACGCCGAATACCGCACTGGAAGCGGATCGACTGAATGCGGCGTTGCACGCGTTGCTTGCGCATCACGATGCGCTGCGCTTGCAGTTCGCACCGTCAGGTGGCAATTGGTCGGCCAGCTTCGGCACAGCAGCGCCGTCAGCGTTGTTGTGGACCCGTACGCTGCGCGACGACGAAGCGCTGCGCGGGCTTGTCGACGAGGCGCAACGTAGCCTCGACCTGGAACAAGGGCCGTTGATGCGTGCGGTGCTGGCGTTGCTGCCTGATGGTAGCCAGCGGTTGCTGCTGGTGATCCACCACCTGGTCGTGGACGGTGTTTCATGGCGGGTATTGCTGGAAGACTTGCAACAGGCCTATGCCTCGCTGGGTTCCGGTCAAGCGCCGAGCTTGCCGGCCAAGACCAGTTCGTTCCAGGCCTGGGCCCAACGCTTGCAGGCCTATGCCAGCAGCGTCGAGCTGGAGCATGAGGTCAGCTATTGGCAAGGTAGCCTGCAAACGGCACGAGGCGCGTCGTTGCCTGTGGACCATCCGGGTGGCGAAAACCTGGTCAGGCATGCCACCTCGGTGACGACCCGCCTGGATAAAACCTGCACCCGTCAGCTCTTGCAGGATGCGCCAGCGGCCTATCGCACGCAGATCAACGACTTGTTGCTGACCGCGCTGGCGCGGGTGCTTAGCCGCTGGATAGGGCAGCCGGACGTAGTAGTTCGTTTGGAAGGGCATGGACGGGAGGATGTGTTCGATGACCTCGATCTGACCCGCACCGTCGGATGGTTCACCAGTGTTTATCCGGTGAAATTGACCCCGAGCGCTGGCATGGCTGATTCGGTCAAAGCGATCAAAGAGCAACTGCGCGCGGTGCCTGAAAAAGGCATTGGTTATGGTGTGCTGCGCTTCCTGGGGAGTGATGAACAGCGTCAGGCACTGGCGCAGTTGCCACAGGGTGAAATTGTCTTCAACTACTTGGGCCAGTTCGACGGCAGCTTCGGCGATGAGGCAGGCCTGTTCGTTCCCGCTAAAGAGTACAGCGGTGACCCCCATGACCAAGCCGCGCCACTGAGCAATCTGCTGGCAATCAACGGTCAGGTGTATGCCGGTGAGCTCAAACTTGGCTGGACCTTCAGCAGCGCGTTGTTCGATGCGTCAACAGTGCAACGCCTGGCCGACGAGTACGCTGAAGAGCTCAAGGCGTTGATTGCCCATTGCTGCGTACCCGGGCATCGCGGGTTCACCCCGTCGGACTTCCCGCTGGCACGTTTGAGCCAGGTACAACTGGACCACCTGCCCGTGGCGGCGGCTTCGATCGCCGATGTCTATCCGTTGTCGCCGATGCAGCAGGGCATGCTGTTCCACACGCTCTACGACCAACAGGCCGGTAACTACATCAACCAGTTGCGGGTCGATGTCGAGGGGCTGGAGGTACTGCGCTTCAAGCAGGCCTGGCAGGCGGCGTTGGATGCGCACGACATTCTGCGCACCGGGTTTGTCTGGGAAGGGGACCTGGACCAGGCGATGCAGGTGGTCCGAAAGCAGGTGACGCTGCCGTTCAGTGAGCACGACTGGCGTGGAGCACCAGCGCTCGAAGCGGCGCTGCAAGCATTGGCCGAAGACGAGCGTCAGCGTGGTTTTGCGCTTGATGAGCCGGCGCTGCTGCGCCTGGTGCTGGTCCGTATCGACGATGACCGTTACCACCTGATCTATACCAACCACCATATTTTGATGGATGGCTGGAGCACCTCGCGCCTGCTGGGCGAAGTCCTGCAGCGTTATGCTGGCCCGACGACCGGGTTCCAGGCCACGCACTATCGGGATTACATCGCCTGGCTGCAACGTCAGGATACGGCAGTTGCCCAAGCCTTCTGGCAGGCCCAGCTGGCCGCGCTCGACGAGCCGACGCGCCTGGCCCAGGCCATTGCCGGTTGCGCAGGCGATGCGGGCAGCGGCTACGGTGATCATCGCCTGGCCCTCGATGCCGAGCAGACCGCACGCATCGAAGCCTTCGCCCGGGCTAACCGCGTCACCGTCAACACCCTGGTGCAATCGGCCTGGCTGCTGCTGTTGCAGCGCTATACCGGCCAGGCCAGCGTCTGCTTCGGCGCCACCGTGGCCGGCCGCCCGGCAGATTTGCCAGGCGTTGAGGAGCAGATCGGCCTGTTCATCAACACCCTGCCGGTGATTGGTTCACCCCGCGCCGAGCAGCGTGTCGGCGAGTGGATCGCCCAGGTTCAAGGCTGCAACCTGGCGTTGCGCGAGTTCGAGCACACCCCGCTGTACGACGTGCAGCGCTGGGCCGGGCAGGGCGGTGACGCGCTGTTCGACAGCATTCTGGTGTTCGAGAAC